>NZ_WXWH01000023.1:0-54394 GCF_009904905.1 Vibrio sp. V30_P3S12P165
CAATAATACGGGAGAAGAATAAATAATGTTTAATCATCATTATTATCGGTGTCTTTATAAATAATCGGGATCTTTTTATGATCTTGTAGATAAAAAGATCAAGAGATAACGATCTAAATATATTGTTCCAACAGCGTGTACTTCGCTATAAATACCCCGTTAACCTTTTATTATGGATCGAGCGATAGCCAGCAGCTTTAGATATAAAAAAACCGAGCTTATTATCACTCGGTTTTTATTGTTTATATACCCTTCCTACTTGAATCTGTAAGGATGTTGACTACGTTCTTTCACCCCAATCACATAGCCTGTCTATGCTCATGGGGATGATGAGAGCTATCCGTGACTCTCATCAAAGGTCAGCCTGCGGCGGTTCAAATTTGTTCCAGACAAATTTATCACTCACTTGCCGCCAACCTGCAACTCCAAGTTGTTTGAGTATAATGTAAATACTATTTATTCTTCTAAATCCGTCTCGCCATCGTGAGCTGGTGAATCCTTCGCATCAACGATTATATCTTCTGCTTCTGGTACGGAAGGTAAATCCGCTTCATCCACTTCTTCGATACGTTGTAAACCAACCACTTTTTCATCTTCGGAAGTACGAATCAAAGTAACGCCTTGCGTATTACGGCCAACTTGGCTCACTTCAGCGACGCGGGTACGCACCAAAGTGCCTGCGTTGGTGATCATCATGAATTCATCGCCTTCTTCAGCTTGAACTGCACCCACAACGCTACCATTACGTTCAGACACTTTGATAGAAACCACGCCTTGAGTACCACGACCTTTAGTCGGATATTCAGACAAGCTGGTACGCTTACCATAACCATTTTCGGTCACGGTGAGCACATCACCTGCTGTTTTCGGTACAATCAACGAAACCACTTGGTCGCCATCAGCTAATTTCATACCACGGACACCCGAAGCGGTACGCCCCATAGGACGGACACCTTTGAACTTAATTTCTGGCTGACCATTTTCATCAAGCACCGGTTGACCATTCTCATCAAATAGCGGTATTTCTTCAGCTTCTTTAAAGCGAACCACCTTACCAAATTTTGAGAACAGCATGATTTCATTATTACCATCGGTGATATCAACGCCAATTAATGAATCATCATCACGTAGATTGACGGCAATCAAACCATTAGCCCGAACATTAGCAAATTGGTCTAATGACGTTTTCTTCACCGTACCATCCCCAGTGGCCATAAAGATAAATTTATCTTCACTGAATTCCGTTACCGGTAGGATAGCCGTTATACGCTCATTTTCTTCAAGTGGCAGTAAGTTAACAATCGGCTTACCGCGAGCAGTGCGGCTAGCCAATGGTAATTGATACACTTTTAGGCGATAAGTCTTACCACGAGTGGAGAAGCACAAAATATTATCATGCGTGTTAGCAACTAAAAGACGTTCAATGTAATCTTCATCTTTCATGCGAGTTGCGCTCTTACCTTTACCGCCTCGGCGTTGCGCTTCGTAATCACTGAGTAATTGATACTTCACATAACCTTCATGAGAAAGCGTCACCACCACATCTTCACGTGCGATCAGCTCTTCCATATCAATATCATGCGTTGCTGCAGTAATTTCGGTACGACGAGCATCACCAAAGTTTGCTTTCGCTAGTTGTAATTCTTCACGAATCACTTCCATTAATCGTTCGGTATCAGAAAGAATACGAATCAACTCTGCGATTTCATCTAACAGCGCTTTATATTCATCAAGGATTTTCTCGTGTTCTAATCCGGTTAAACGGTGTAGACGCAAATCTAGAATCGCCTGAGCTTGCTGCTCAGTTAAGAAATACTGACCATCACGAATACCGTATTGAGGCTCAAGCCATTCAGGACGAGCGGCATCAGTTCCCGCACGTTCCAACATCGCGGCAACATGGCCAAGCTCCCAACCTCTTGAAATTAACCCCGCTTTTGCTTCAGCAGGGGTGGGCGCTTTTCGAATTAAATCAATAATGTCGTCAATATTAGCTAATGCAAGTGCCAGACCTTCAAGAATATGCGCACGTTCACGCGCTTTACGTAATTCAAAAATAGTCCGGCGAGTGACCACTTCACGGCGGTGGTTAACAAAACATTTCAACATTTCTTTTAGGTTGAAAAGTTTGGGTTGACCATTATCCAGTGCCACCATGTTAATACCAAAGGTGGTTTGCAGTTGAGTGTTGGCGTACAGGTTATTCAGTACCACTTCACCCACCGCATCGCGGCGACATTCAATCACAATACGCATTCCGTCTTTATCAGACTCATCACGCAATGCACTAATGCCTTCGACCTTTTTCTCCTTGACTAAATCAGCAATTTTTTCAATCAAACGCGCTTTGTTCACTTGGTACGGAATTTCGGTGACAATAATGGTTTCTTTACCATGTTTATCCGCTTCGATGTCCGCTTTTGAACGCATGTAAACTTTACCGCGCCCAGTTTTGTAAGCATCAACGATGCCTTTACGGCCGCTGATTAATGCTGCTGTTGGGAAATCTGGCCCAGGAATATACTCCATAAGCTCATCAATCGTGATATCTTCATTATTGATGTAGGCCAAACAGCCATCAATCACTTCGCCCAAGTTGTGCGGAGGAATATTGGTGGCCATACCAACCGCAATCCCTGATGAACCATTAACCAATAGGTTAGGAATTTTAGTCGGTAACACCGCAGGAATTTGCTCGGTACCGTCATAGTTAGGCACAAAATCCACGGTTTCTTTATCTAGATCCGCAAGAAGTTCATGAGCCATTTTTGCCATACGAACTTCGGTATAACGCATGGCCGCCGCTGAGTCACCGTCAATCGAACCAAAGTTACCTTGGCCATCGACTAACATATAGCGGAGTGAGAATGGCTGTGCCATCCGCACAATTGTATCGTAAACCGCACTATCACCATGTGGGTGATATTTACCGATTACGTCCCCTACCACACGGGCAGATTTTTTATATGGTTTATTCCAATCATTACCCAGCACATTCATCGCAAACAAAACACGACGGTGAACTGGTTTTAGGCCATCACGCACATCAGGAAGAGCACGACCCACGATAACGGACATCGCGTAGTCTAAGTAAGAACCTCGAAGCTCATCTTCGATGTTTACGGGCGTGATCTCTTTAGCTAGATCGCTCATAGAGCCATTATCCCTCTACAGTTTGATCGGTATATCCAGACCACATTCAATGTTGCTCTCAAAACAGAGCTAGACATCACCGATCTGTCGCCCGGATCATATTGATACTTATAAGGTTGGAAAATATAACACAAGTTGACTGGGTTCGGCATCACTTTCCCCACGCTTTTATCAGGTTGTGACGCTTGTTGGGTCTAAAATGCTGAGAAATTACACACTCATTCCATATCCGACTGATAAGTGGTTAGTTTTTGTTCAACATTTAATGAATCATCGATAACGTGTGGTATGAATAGCGAAGCTAGTTATAATACCATCCTATCTCTCGATGTATAACACAGGCAATGATAAGCATGACTCAAGTAAAAAATGTTGATCCCAGCGAAATTAAAAAATTTGAAGAGATGGCTTCACGTTGGTGGGATTTACACGGAGAGTTTAAGCCTTTACACCAAATAAACCCATTGCGACTTAATTATGTTTTACAAAAAGCCAATGGTTTATTTGGCAAAACCGTACTCGATGTCGGATGCGGAGGCGGTATTCTAGCGGAGAGTATGGCCAAAGAAGGGGCGATCGTGACGGGGTTAGATATGGGTAAAGAACCACTTGAAGTGGCCCGTTTACACGCGTTAGAAACGGGAACCGATCTGACTTATATTCAGAGTACAATTGAAGATCATGCCCAACAATTTCCTCAGCATTATGATGTCGTGACCTGTATGGAAATGCTGGAACATGTGCCTGACCCGCTTTCTGTCGTACGTGCCTGTGCTCTGCTTGTCAAACCGGGGGGACACGTCTTCTTTTCCACCCTTAATCGCAATATTCAGTCTTACTTATTTGCCATTGTGGGTGCCGAACAGTTACTCAAAATTGTCCCGCGTGGTACTCATGATCATGCGAAATTCATTCGCCCCTCAGAACTGCTTAAAATGGTCGATCAAACGACCTTGCAAGAACAAGGCATAACCGGCCTATTGTATAATCCGCTCACCGATACTTATCGATTGGGTAAACATGTCGGTGTTAATTACATCGTTCATACTCAACATCTAAAATAATCTGATGATTGTATCGTAGAAAATAGCACCGCTCAGATAAAAACAAGAGACTTAGGTGGTCAACATTCGAGTCTCTTATCTGAAGTCAATTTATCGCAAAAGATCAAGTGATTTTTTTTCTGAACTGGTGAGTATAAAACCAATATTCAAACCATTATTTTTTACTATTAACTCTACCGTTTGATTGTCGGTAAGTAGCTACTAACTGAAAATTTTTCTTGCCCAACTTATCCACAAATTATGCAGCAACTCTGACTTGCATTCCCCCTCTGATAGCACTATCTTGTTACCCGAACACTGATACACCCCTACATATAGTGTTTATTCACACTAGGTGTAGGGCGACTTCGATAACAAAGCCAACGTTAAACTTACAAAAACCACACCAAAACACGGCTTTTATCAGTTTTGTTAGGGAAATAAAGCAGAATGAACCAACAACTTACTGTCACCAAGCGTGATGGCCGCAAAGAAACGATCAACCTCGATAAGATCCACCGCGTGGTGACTTGGGCCGCTGAAGGCCTAGAAAATGTCTCCGTATCGCAAGTTGAACTGCGTGCTCATATCCAGTTCTATGATGGGATCACCACTTCTGACATCCATGAAACGATCATCAAATCAGCCGCGGATCTGATTTCTGAAGAAACACCGGATTATCAATATCTAGCAGCTCGCCTAGCCGTCTTTCACTTACGCAAGAAAGCCTATGGTCAATACGAGCCGCCAACACTCTTTGAACACGTTTCAAAGATGGTAGAAAAAGGCAAATACGATCGACACTTATTAAAAGATTATAGCGAAGCAGAATTCGCGATCATGAATGAGTTTATCGACCATCGCCGTGACCTCAACTTTTCGTATGCCGCCGTCAAACAGCTGGAAGGTAAATACTTCGTACAAAACCGAGTAACCGGTCAAATCTATGAAAGCGCCCAGTTTTTATACATCTTGGTCGCCGCGTGTTTATTTGCAAAATACCCGCAAGCCACACGTCTAGACTATATACAACGTTTTTATGATGCGACATCAACCTTTAAAATTTCATTGCCAACCCCAATCATGGCCGGAGTCCGAACCCCGACCCGCCAGTTCAGCTCATGTGTACTCATTGAATGTGGCGATAGTTTAGACTCAATCAATGCCACTGCTAGCTCTGTGGTTCGTTATGTTTCTCAACGTGCGGGTATTGGAATCAATGCTGGCCGTATCCGTGCACTCGGCTCGGAAATTCGTGGAGGAGAAGCTTTCCATACCGGTTGCATCCCTTTTTATAAATACTTCCAAACTGCGGTTAAATGTTGTTCTCAAGGTGGGGTGCGCGGTGGTGCAGCCACGGTATTCTATCCTCTCTGGCATGGTGAAGCTGAATCCCTGCTGGTGCTGAAAAATAACCGAGGAGTGGAAGAAAACCGTGTTCGCCATATGGATTACGGCGTCCAACTGAATAAATTGATGTACAAGCGTTTAGTCGAAGGTGGCAATATTACCCTATTTTCACCTTCCGACGTTCCTGGTCTATACGACGCATTCTTCCAAGATCAAGATGAATTTGAACGTTTATATGTTCAATATGAAAATGATCCGGACATTAAAAAACGCAGCGTAAAAGCGATTGAAATTTTCTCGCTCTTAATGCAAGAGCGTGCATCTACTGGTCGAATTTACATTCAAAATGTCGATCACTGTAATACCCATAGCCCATTTGATGCCAGCATCGCACCAGTACGCCAATCTAACCTATGCTTAGAAATCGCGTTGCCAACTAAGCCGTTGACCAATGTGGAAGACGATAGCGGTGAAATCGCGCTTTGCACACTTTCTGCCTTTAACTTAGGTGCAATAGAAAAACTGGATGATTTCGAAGAGTTAGCTGAATTGGTGGTGCGTGCATTAGATGCTCTACTCGATTATCAGGATTACCCTCTTCCAGCGGCACGTAAATCCACCATGAATCGCCGAACGTTGGGCGTGGGTGTCATCAACTACGCTTACTACTTGGCAAAACACGGTGTGAAATATTCCGATGGCAGCGCGAATGGATTGACGCATCGTACCTTTGAAGCAATGCAGTATTATCTGCTTAAAGCATCGGTAAACCTTGCCAAAGAACAAGGAAGATGCCCTGCGTTCAATGAAACAAACTATGCTAAAGGCTTGCTCCCCATCGATACCTATAAGAAAGATATTGATCTTATTTGTCGTGAAGATCTGCATTACGATTGGGATACTCTGCGTCACGACATCATGGAGTTTGGTCTACGTAACTCAACCTTGACCGCTTTAATGCCATCTGAAACCTCATCGCAAATTTCTAACGCGACCAATGGTATTGAGCCACCACGTGGTTATGTATCGGTCAAAGCCTCTAAAGATGGTATTTTAAAGCAGGTGGTACCTGAGTTTATCAAACTCAAAGAGAACTATGAGTTATTATGGAATATCGGCTCAAATGAGGGTTATTTGCACCTAGTCGGTATCATGCAAAAATTTGTTGACCAAGCGATTTCTGCCAACACTAACTACGACCCAAGTCAATATGACTCAGGTAAAGTGCCAATGAAGAAGTTATTGCAAGACTTACTCACTGCGTACAAGTTTGGGGTAAAAACGCTTTACTACCATAACACCCGTGATGGTGCGAAAGACGATCAAAAAGATGCTGTTCAGCCACAAGATGATGATTGTGCTGGCGGCGGATGTAAGATCTAACTTTGTCGTTCTCTTCAGCTCACTTTGTACACTCGTACAAGTGAGCGAGAACAAACGTTATTCACTGATGATTTGTATACCTCTTGCAATAATAAGAGGTGAAACGGATGAAACACTATGGCTTACAGTACGTTTACCCAGAAAAAAAATAACCAACTCAAAGAACCTATGTTTCTTGGTCAATCGGTTAATGTCGCTCGCTACGATCAGCAAAAATATGAAATTTTCGAAAAACTGATTGAAAAACAATTAAGCTTTTTCTGGCGACCAGAAGAAGTTGATGTCTCTAGTGATCGTATCGATTACGGGAAGTTACCTGAACATGAAAAGCATATTTTCATTTCCAACCTTAAATACCAAACTCTACTCGATTCGATCCAAGGCCGTAGCCCAAACGTTGCATTACTGCCTTTGGTTTCACTACCAGAATTAGAGACTTGGATCGAAACCTGGTCATTTTCTGAAACGATCCACTCTCGCTCATACACACATATCATTCGAAACATTGTGAATGATCCTGCGGTTGTCTTTGACGATATTGTTGAAAATGAACACATTCTCAAGCGAGCAAAGGATATTGCCCACTATTATGATGACTTAATCCAATACACCAACGATTACCATCGTTTGGGCGAGGGTTCTCACCAACTGAATGGTGAGACAGTCAATATTAGCCTTCTGGAACTAAAGAAAAAGCTTTACCTATGCCTTATGTCGGTCAATGCACTAGAAGCGATTCGCTTTTATGTTAGCTTTGCTTGTTCATTTGCTTTTGCTGAGCGTGAGCTAATGGAAGGAAATGCAAAAATTATCAAGTTAATCGCTCGTGATGAAGCACTGCATCTCACTGGCACTCAGCACATGATCAATTTACTGCGTAATGGGATTGATGATTTTTCATTCTTGCAAATTGCAGAAGAATGTAAACAACAATGCTTTGATCTGTTTAAAGAAGCCGCCGAACAAGAAAAAGAGTGGGCTGCGTATTTATTTAAAGATGGTTCAATGATCGGTTTAAACCGCGATATATTATGCCAATATGTTGAATACATTACTAATATCCGCATGCAAGCCGTTGGTTTAGAACCTGCTTATCCAAAAGCAACCAGTAACCCGATTCCTTGGATTAATGCGTGGCTATCTTCTGACAATGTTCAAGTAGCACCACAAGAAGCAGAAATCAGCTCTTACTTAGTTGGTCAAATTGATAATGAAGTGAAAGCTGATGATTTTGAGGGCTTCGAACTGTAATGACCAGCCTCACGATCAACAAAATATTAACGATTGAATCGAACCCAACGAACACCTTACTGGAAAGTATGGAAAATGCCGGGTTACTGCCAGAGTATAACTGTCGAGATGGCCACTGTGGTGCTTGTCGTTGCCGTTTAATTTCTGGTGAAGTGGAGTATGTTGGTTTTGCCATGGCTTACACACAAGGCAACGAAATTTTACCTTGTATCTGCAAAGCAAAAAGCGCGCTTGAATTGGAAGATGTGAAATACTTCCCGAAAGCTAAGCGCGCTTAATCTATCTATTTTAACAAGCCAGAGCGACATTCTGGCTTGTTTGTCCCAAACAGTAAACGATCTGCAGTCGTCACTGATACCGATTTATTTGCGACCTCTCTCCCGTCATCATCAAACAAGGACAATTGATAGCCATAACCCAGCTTGAGTGGGTCTTCCGATGGTGCACGCCGCCACAACGAAGTCATATCTTGGGATTGATTGACCAACACTTCACCTAATATTATTTTTTGACTAGCAATTTTATACCACACGATAATTTTTGATTGATGGAACATCACAGCCTCCTGCCGAAATGATTCAAGCCGATGTTTGATGGATAAACAAGGTTAAGTTTACAAACAAATAATAATCTCGTGGCAATCAATTGTATCAGTTCAACAACACTCTCAATGAATCAGGCAGTTACCGTTTAGACTGATTATGCATAGACGCTATGCAATACCATAAATTCAAGTAATAAGGTTATCTTTCATTCGGTTATGTTGCTCAACCCTGTGATGGTTTATGATGATATGCTTAATAACTGAGCGGGTAGGTGCATTTCTTTTATCACCGACACTGAACCGTATTGGGTAAACACCGTTTTTCCAGAAAGATAGCGACGTAACATATCCCCCGCAATAGTACCAATCAACTCTCTTTGCTCAGACAACGAATAAGTTCGATTAAAAGTTAATTGCTGCCCCCACTCACCTTGTGGCGTTGATAATGCAACGCAAAACGTATCTTGATGCAAAGGCCCGGTCACGAGTGCAAGATCCGTTGCACATTTATCTTTCGTCGCTCCCGCCAAAGCAAAAATAGCCGCTAACGGTTCTTTCTCTACAAGCTCAGAAGCAACCTGATGGCTTAATATCCAGCTATGACCGCTCAGTTGATCAATCTGAGCATTGCTTAACAACCACTGTGACAACCAACCTTTGGTTGCTTGTTCGGCAATCGATAAGGACAGCCCTTTATCAGACATTAAATGCCCCAGATGCTCGAGCATCGGTTGATCAATGCTAACAACGTAAGGTTCAATCAAAGAATGGATGATTTGCATTAACTTGATACGCTTAGTCAAATCATGTCGAGGGCCAAATAATTTCACTTCAATAAAGGGTAAATATGAACGATAACCCAAGGTATACCCTTCAGGTAACTGAAGTTTATCTAACTGATCGGATAAGCCAGATTCTGAGCTGCCAAAAGTATATAATTTACTGCATTCAAGCCCAACCTGCTGAGGAAACTGTTGTTTTAGATCAGGCAAAATTTGCTCATTAACCATGCGTATAAATTCTTTTGGCACGCCAGGCGTAAAATAGAACCAACAATCGTTAATCTGCATTTTAAATCCACAAGCGGTACCAATTGGGTTATCTAAAATAGTCGCTTTTTCTGGCAACATTGCTTGTTTAATATTGCTCTCTGGCATAGTTTTTTGTCGATGAGCAAAAAAAGCTTCTAACTTCGTTAACCACTCAGGAAAGAGCACCAAAGCCTGTTCTGCCGCTTGTGCTGCAGCCGCAGCACTAAGATCGTCGCTCGTTGGCCCTAAACCGCCATTCACAATCACCACATCGTTATTAAAACTGAGCATCAATAACTCTTCCGTTAATATTGCTTGGCTATCACCAACGGTGGAACGCTTGTGAAGACTAAACCCATTGTCAAAAAAGAGACGAGAAAGCCAAGCCGCATTCGTATCCAGGATATCACCGTGTAGAACCTCTTCACCTGTACTTAGCATTGCTATTTTGAGCATAATTAACCCTTATTTCTATTGGTGAAGGAGTTTCACTCTCCACCACTCTTTTACGACTCAGTATACCTAAATATCCTTCGAATCTGCGACTATTGTTAACTAAATAACATGACCACAACCCTTCCTGAGGATAAATTTTTCGCGTTGATTTAGACCTCAATCCTTCTATTGCTCAAAGAATGGCTCTCTTTTGTGCGTAAAGTACAATTATCGCATCTTTGTCTTCATACCTCTTGTAAAAATTGACCCACATCAAGCTTTATTAACAAGAAACACCTACACTCAGTGGTATAGGATTTGTTAGGTAATGTTCTGGAGGCCGTTATGAATTGTACTTTTATTGTTAACTTCGTGGGTACAGCGACCGCTGCCACAATTAAACAGCTTGCCGCCATTACCCATGAGAATGACGGTAAGTGGCTAATTAGCAAAGTAAATTTTATTGACAACCAAGTTGCAGCCGTGATTAAAGTCGAGATGCCGCTTGATAAAGCCTCCATCGTTAAAGAAGCATTTCAATCACATCCGGATCTGCTGGTGCAAATTGTCGATTGTGAAGCCAGCGCTAATCAGGAAGAAGCGATTTACCAAGTTCGTCTTGATGCAAATGATCGCTTTGGTATCGTCAATGAAATCACTCATTTACTGGATGGTCAAGGCATTGGCATTTTAGATATGGATTGTCAGCGAGTCTTTTTAGCGGGTGGTGGTGGAGTAAGCTCAAGTTTATTTAGTGCGATGATGGCCATTCGCTTGCCAGCAGAAATCCAGATTGAAGATGTCATTAAAGAGCTGGAAGCGCTCAGTGAAGATACTCGAGTCATGCTCGAGTCTTAATCTAACCAGCACCTAACTTAATCAATTATTAGATCGATCAATAAAGGGAGGCTTGTGCCTCCCTTACTCTTTGTCACAACAGCGAGAAGTTACTCGCTGTCAATCGACAATACATGGCTGGAAAAACAATTAAACTGACCATTGAGACAAAGAGCGTTTAAAGTCTTGATAACCAAACTCATTTAACTTGATGATTTGTCCATCACGGCACTCACAGTAGACTGACGGCATTTTTAGACCATTAAACCAGTTTAGCTTGACCATGGTATAACCGGCGCTGTCCATAATATGCAGTTTTTGGCCTATCTGTAATGGCTCAGCAAATTTAGCCACGCAGAATTGATCGCCAGCAAGACAAGAGCAAGAACCAATCACATATTCATATTCACCTTGTGCCGCTGCTTCACGAACAGATGCAGGCTCTTGATAAATCAAGGTATCAAGGCGGTGCGCTTCCGTTGCAGAATCAACAATCGCGGTTTGCATTTCGTTATCTACAATATCAACTACGGTGACGACTAAATCTGTGGTTTGAGTGATGATCGCTTCACCTGGTTCAAGATACAACTGAACCTTGTGCTTATCAGCAAAAGCTTTCAGCGCATCGGCGAGTTTATCTACATCGTAGCCCGGCCAAGTAAAGAAGACACCGCCACCTAAGCTTACCCAATCGAGCTTATCAAGATAAGCACCAAACTTGTCAGAAATCGCATCAAGCAGCACAATAAATGCGTCCACATCCTTGTTCTCACAGTTCATGTGGAACATCACACCATTGATAGAGTCGAAAACGCTGGTATCTAACTTATCAAACTGTACTCCGAGACGAGAAAATTTACGAGCCGGGTTGGCTAAGTCTTGCCCCGCATAACTCACTCCCGGATTTAAACGTAAACCTAGTGATGCCTTACCTTCTACCAAGTGACGATAAGCAGCAAGCTGAGACTGGGAGTTAAAGATCACCTTGTCGCAAATATCAGCGACTTCTTTTACATCATGCTCACTGTAACCAACACTGTAAGCGTGTGTCTCGCCACCAAATTTCTCATAACCTAGCTTGACTTCAAACGGGCCCGAGCTGGTGGTTCCATCAAGGTAAGGCTTAATGATGTCAAACACGCCCCAAGTTGAAAAACATTTCAATGCGAGCACTAATTTAACACCTGAACGTTCTTTTAAACGTTTAGCGATTTCCAAATTAGCGATCAATTTGGCTTCATCAATCATGAAATAAGGGGTACTTAAGTCATTTTTTTGCATCTGATTCTATTCCTGTTTATACCCAGTGATTAAAATCGCTGGAAGTATCCTATAAAGGACAAAAACAGCCGCTACTGAGTAGCCGCTGTTTTAAACATGTGATATTTGTCTGACATTTCCAGCATCGACACCTAAGCCATCAATGCTAGAATGCTCTCAGTGATGATTAGTTGAGAATTTTAATATCAGGCTGGCCTGGCTCAAGTTCAATCACATCCCAATCCAAACCAATCGATGGCATGGTTTCTAGGAATGGATCTGGGTTCAGCTGCTCGACATTGAACACACCCGCTTGTGCCCACTCACCACGGAAAAACTGCAGCGCTGCAGTAATTGCTGGTACGCCAGTGGTATAAGCAATCGCCTGATGCTCAACATCCTTATAAGCCACTTGGTGATCAGCGTTATTATAGATAAAGACACTACGTTCTTTGCCGTCTTTTCTACCTTGAACCCAAGTACCAATACAGGTCAATCCGGTATAGCCCGGAGCGAGTGACGTTGGATCCGGTAACATAGCTTTCAATACTTGCAGTGGTTTTACTACCGTTCCATCATGCAAAGTTAATGGCTCTGGGTTCAATAAACCAATATCTTTCATTACGTTAAAGTAATTTAGGTAACGGTCGCCAAAGCCCATCCAGAATTCTATGCGCTTAGCTGGAATAAATTCTTGCAGCGAACGAATCTCATCATGAGACATTGAATAGACTTTAAAGTTACCGCAGTTAGGGAAATCGAACTCCAACATACGGGTATGACAAGGAACGCTTTTCCACTGGCCGTCTTCCCAATAGAAAGAATCACCCTGAATTTCCAGTAAGTTAGTTTCTGGATCAAAGTTGGTGGCGAATTTTTTACCGTGATCGCCTGCGTTAATATCTAACACGTCGATGGTATCAATTTCATCGAATAAATGTTTGGCGGCATAAGCGGCAAACACACTCACCACACCAGGATCAAAACCTGCACTCAAAATACCAGTAATGCCCGCTTGCTTAAATTTATCGCGAAACGCCCATTGTGGATCATATGCTTCAGGTACTTGTTGGCCTTCTGTGCATAAGTCAACCGCAACCGAAGTATCTAAATAAGAGACCTTCGCTTGGTAGCAAGCTTCCATAATTGTGACGTTAACCCAAGGAGGGCCTGCATTAATCACTAAATCTGGTTTTACTTCATTAATCAGTGCCACCAAAGCTGCAACATCATCAGCATCCACTGCGCGAGCTTCTAGCTTCTTAGTCGAATCTTTAAGGTTGTTTTTACCTTTAATGGATTCAATGATCTTCTCACACTTCCCAATAGAACGAGAAGCAATGGTAATATCACCCAGTACGTCATTGTTTTGTGCTGCTTTATGAGCAACTACCCAACCAACACCGCCCGCACCAATCTGTAGAATTGACATAGTATCCGTTACCTTTATTTCGCTAGCTCAACCGCTAGAGTTTCAATTTTAGCCAGTAAAGATTCAAAATCTGAAATCTTTAAGCATGGGTTCAAGATTGTGAATTTCAAAGCTGTTTTGCCATCCACTATGGTTTCGCCAAGTACAGCGATACCGCGTACCAAGGCCTGAAGACGAACGGTTTTATTCAGTTCTTCTAAATCAGACGCTTGTGTGTTTACCGCGCGGAACAACACGGTAGATAAACAAGGTTCAGCTAACAGTTCAAAAGCGTCATGCTGACGAACTAACTGAGCCACTTGTTGAGTTTGCTCAAGCAAGTGATCATACATGGCACCCATTTGTTGTGGGCCCACGTTTTGCATAGTCATAAACACTTTTAAAGCATCAAAACGTTTGGTGGTCGCAATCGATTTATCAACCAAGTTTGGTAAAGTATCGTGTTCACGGTTTAAGTAATCCGCATGATGAAGCAGATACTTAAAGTTGTGCTTGTCTTTGAGTAATAATGCGCCACAGCTGATGGTTTGGAAAAATAACTTATGAAAATCAACACTGACTGAGTGAGCGCGCTCAATGCCCTGTAAACGCTGTTTATGACTACTCAAAATCAGCGCACCACCGTAAGCACTGTCGACATGCATCCATAAATCATATTGCTGAGCGACATCAGCAATCGCCACTAAATCATCAATGGCACCGTGATCGGTTGTTCCAGCGGTGCCGACAATAGCAAAAGGTATTAAACCATCCGCTTTTGCTTGGTGTATCACAGCGTCTAGCTGAGTGACGTCCATCGTGCCATTAGGCAGTGCATCCACAGCAAGAATGGCTTTTTCGCCTAAGCCCATCCAAGATGCAGATTTTTGCACCGTGAAGTGCGATTTTTTCGAACACACAATCCGCAGCTTATCGGCATAGTCTGGTAGGCCAAGCTTTTGAATTGAATGGCCACTTAATTTATCGGCAATCCAATCACGGGCTAACAGCAAACCCATTTGGTTACTTTGCGTGCCACCACTGGTGAAAATACCGTCCGCTTGAGCACCTAACTGGTATTTATCACACATCCAATCCACCACTTTCTGTTCAACAAAAGTAGCCGCAGAGGACTGATCCCAAGAATCCATGGATTGATTGAGTGAAGCGATGATCGCCTCAGCCACCACCGATGGCATCAATGGCGGAGTGTGCAAATGAGCAATACAATCTGGATGTTGAACAATGATCGAGTTTTTAGCGATCAGCTCTGCGGTGTCCGAAATCACATCGCGCAAAGAGGCATTTTTATTATCCAGATCAACCGCGTTAATCGCATTTTCAAGCAGCTTTGGTTCCACACCTGAGTAAGGAGCATTAACCTGCTCAAATACCGCTTTCATTGCTGCTGTGGTGTGATTCATTACTTGAGCAAATTCTTGGCTGCCTAAATGTCCGGTATGGATAAAGTGTTTTTTCCATTGTTGGTTTGATGCTTCTGGTTCTTTCAAGCCACCGCCAGCAGCAAGTATCGCTTGTTCTAAAGTCCGTAAAGCAAAATCAATTTGCTCGAAAGAGATGATCAATGGTGGTAAGAAACGAATCACCGAACCATCACGTCCGCCTTTCTCAACAATTAGGCCGCGCTCTAGTGCTGCGCGTTGAATCGCCAGCGTTAATTGCGGTGCCGGTATAGGCTCGCCAAATTTATTCAGCTCACCACTTGGGTCTTGAATTTCTAAGCCAAGCATCAGACCTTTACCACGAACCTCGGCAATACAATTCACACGACGTTGAATGTTTTCTAAGCCCATGCGTAAATATTGCCCCGCAATATTGGCATGCTCCACCAAATTATCGCGAACAATAATTTCTAGTGCTTTAGCCCCAGAGATCATTGCTAATTGGTTACCGCGGAAAGTCCCCGTATGTTCACCTGGACGCCAAGTGTCGTGCTGTTTGTTGATCACCAAAATGGACATGGGTAAACCACCGCCAATCGCTTTTGATAAACAAAGTACATCAGGATTGATGCCTGATTCTTCAAAGGCGAAGTGATAACCGGATTTACCAACCCCACACTGAATCTCATCGAAAATCAGTAAAATGCCATGTTCATCACAGATACGGCGCAACTCACGCAACCAAAATGCTGGCGCTGGGATAACCCCACCTTCGCCTTGCACGGGCTCAACAATAATGGCAGCGGGTTTCATGATCCCAGCTTCATCATCATTTAATAATCGCTCGATGTAACGAATACTGGCTTTGGCACCTTCATCACCACCGAGACCAAACGGACAACGCAGGCTATATGGGAAGGGCATAAAATGTACATCGGACATTAAACCGGTACGACGTGCCTTGGTATTTAGGTTGCCCATCATGCCCATCGTCCCATTAGTCATCCCATGGTAAGCGCCACGAAACGCAAACATGGTATTACGACCAGTCGTTTGTTTGGCAAGCTTAATCGCCGCTTCAACCGCGTCCGCACCTGATGGCCCACAAAACTGAATGACACACTGTTCAGCAAGTTCTGTCGGTAAAAATCCTTTCACTGTTTTAATAAAATGGGTTTTTGCCGCAGTCGCTATATCCAAGGTTTGATAAGGCAAGCCAGAGTCTAGCTGGTCTTTCAACGCTTGATTGATTTCAGGATGGTTATAACCTAACGCAAGGGTTCCTGCGCCAGCTAAACAATCGAGGAAAAGCTGTCCACGAGTATCTTCCACTAAACAACCAAAAGCTTGTTTAATCGCAATCGGTAAGCGACGTGGATAAGAACGTACCGCGGATTCGTGTTCAGCTTGATCAAGCAACACTTGATCAGGCGTTAGATCATAAAGACCATCGAGTATTGGTACTTGGTTGGAAAAACAGGTTGCGATAACGTTATCGACTTCAAAGGCTGTGCTCATCTTCGTTCCCTTGAAATAGTTAAAGTTTTGTCCTTTCTCGATGACTATTCGAGAAAAAATGACAAATAGTGAACCTCCCAATGCACTGAAAAGATACATTCGGAATCTGGCCCATTAACAATGGCCAATGACTAAAACAGAGAATCAAGGTTCGGTTATGCTACTGTCTTGATAAACAGGGCATAGAGGAAGCACAAAGCTGATTATTAATGTGTGTAAGTTAAGTAAGTTCAATGTTGGGTTTCCCATTAACATGCTGTTTTTACAGCAATAGTATCCCGTCTATCAGTAAAAGGATTTACTGATACCTACCCTACGTAGTGTCACAATCAGCTTGAATGGTCACTACGCGTATCCCCCAGAATCATCGTCCGAGATTGTTGCGGACGTTAACATATAACTGGCGATATTCGCAACGACTTTCATCGATAATTTATTAAGATCATCTCTCAATTCATAACGCTTGATGATGAATTAAAGATCTTGATTTTTTATCAAAACCAGAGCATATCGGCTTGATTATTTATCATAGTATTCATCCGAGCTGATGATAAAAAATGACCAGTTAGTCCTTTTGGGGTGGTTCAAACTCTTCTTTTGATGGCATATGACGACTGGCTAACTCATGAGTTTCTAAGTTGTAACGCTCTTTAATTACATCCTTTACTACGCCATCCCATTGAGGTACACCAACAAAATAGCTAGCTCTGGCTAATACATGCGCGGCAATCGGTGCTGTCAAAATAACAAAAATAACAACCGCAAATGCTCGTACCACAAAAGCAACGTCGCCCCAATTGACCACGGCAAATGCAGTTACCATTAAACCGACCCCTAACGCTCCCGCTTTCGTCGTTGCATGCATCCGAGTGAGAAGATCAGGCATCCGATTTATTCCAATCGCAGCGAGTAGCATTAAAAAAGAGCCTAAAAGTACCAAAATTGAGATGATAAAATCAGTCATCATCACGGTGTCCTCGCTTTTCTAAATAACGGGAAAAACCGACTGCAGCCATAAATGATGTTAAGGCCAATACAATCGCCACATCAATAAAGTAAGGTTGCTGATAACGAATACTATAAAGAACAACCAAACCTACCGTTAATGAAGCCATTAGTTCCAATGCAACAACGCGATCAGGTAATGATGGCCCCTTTAGTAAGCGAATCGTTGCCAATACTAGACTCATCGCTAACATGGCAAAACAGAGGGTATAGACAATATCTAACATACTTATTTACCCCAATAAATCGATTACACGCGCTTCAAGACGCTTAAATTCTTCAATTTGACGAGCCTCATCTTCAAAGTACATTAAATGAACATATAAAACACTTTTATCTGTCGCTACATCTAATGCTAAAGAACCCGGCGTCACGGTAATGAGGGTTGCAAACATGGTAATTGCTCCTTCATCACGTAACTCTAAAGGAATCGCGATCACTGCGGGCTTCATTAAGTGAGTGGGCGTCAAAACATCATAAGCAACACGCCCATTAGCTTTAATTAAGTCCCAAATAAAAAATAAGCCAAAGCTAATCACTTTCGGTAATTTTTTAAAATAAGCCTCAAATGTCGGGCTATCGCGTAGTAAGTAAGCCAAAATGGCATAACTCATGATCATCCCAGCAAATAAGTTGGAAATTGTGTAATTTCCAGACAGTACCAACCATACCAAAGCAAGTAACATATTCCATCCAAAAGCTTTCACGGTTGGCCTCCTAATACGGCATCAATATATCCTTGTGGATTCATTATCTGCTCAGCAGCTAAACTCGCTAGCTGGACAAACCACTCAGCACAGATCCCTATCGTAACGGTAACGCCTGCCATTAATATGATCGGTAGATAGAGACAAAAACGTTCACCGTCTGATAAAGGTGGCTTCGTTTCTGCTGCCACCGGTAATGGCTTCCAGAACGCCTCTGCCCAAATTTTCACCATAGAATAAAGTGTTAATAAGCCCACCGCTAACGCCGATGTGACCATTAACCATGCTTGGGTATCAATACCGGCTTTGATCACCACAAATTTGGCAAAGAAGCCAGAAAGTGGCGGTATGCCTGCCAGAGACATCGCTGGAATCGCAAATAAAAAGGCTAAAAAAGGAGCAGATTTATAAAGACCACCCAATTTTTCAAGATGGTAACTACCGTGTAAACGGTGCATAACCCCGCTGATTAAAAAAAGATTCGTTTTTACCACAATATGGTGAAAAAGATAAAAGATCCCTCCCATAATCGCTAAAGGAGTAAATAAGGCCAATCCGACAATCATGTAACCGATTTGGCTGACGATATGGAAAGAAAGAATTCGTCTGACTTCATATTGTGCTGCGGCCCCCAACACACCGGTGACCATTGTGAATATCCCCATCCACAACAAAAGTGTGTGATGCGTAAAAGCAATATCTCCAATAAAAATGACACTAAATACGCGGTATAAGGCATACACGCCAACTTTCGTTAATAACCCTGCGAATACCGCAGAAATAGCCACTGGCGGTGTATGATAAGAAGCCGGTAACCAAAAAAACAGCGGAAACGCAGCCGCCTTTATTCCAAATGCCACTAAAAAGAGCAAAGAGATGACGGTTACGACCCCAGTATTATCAGACTCCGCTAATTTACTCCCGAGATCCGCCATATTTAAAGTACCAGCATACGCATACAATAAACCCACAGCACTCAAGAACAAGGCGGAAGACAACAAGTTTAGGGTTACATATTTTAATGCACCTTCCATCTGTGCGCGTTCGCCACCGAGAATTAAAAGCCCAAAGGAAGCGACCAGCATAACTTCAAACCACACATAGAGGTTAAAAATATCCCCTGTCAGAAAAGCGCCGATAACTCCCGCTAGCATTAAATGTAATAAAGGATAAAACCCAAAAGCCTCCCTTTCTTCATCCATTGTGGCCAATGCATAAATAGCAATACAAAATGCAACAAACGCGGAGACAGTCACCATGATCACTGCCAATAAATCGGCCACCAATGAAATACCAAAAGGCGCTTGCCAATCCCCTAAGTAGGCAACTTGAATACCGTTGTTATACACATCATGAAATAAGATCAGCGCCGAAATCAATAAAATGGAGTTGGCAAAAACACTGACCCAACGCTGAAGAGTGCGATGCCGCCAAATAGTCATGGATAAGGCAGCCGCAAACATGGGAACAAGAATAGGCATTAGTAGTATCATAATTAAGAATCTGTACTCTTCATTTTGTTCATATCATCGGCACCAATCACTTTATAAGCTCGGTGAATCAACACAACGGCAAACGCTAATACGCCAAAGCTAATCACAATAGCCGTTAAAATTAAGGCTTGTGGCAATGGGTCGGCAATTTCAGTAGCAGGCACATTCATCCCTTCAGGAATCAAAGGAGGTGCGCCCCTCACCAGTCCTCCCCCAGTAAAAATCAGAAGATTGGCAGCATTAGATAGGATCATTAATCCAATAACCAGTTTAACAATACTGCGTCTGAGCATCATAAATAATGCCGCAGCGTACAAACCGCCAATCACAAAGGCAAATAAAGTGGCCATGATTAATCCTCCACTTCAGCGAGGGTGAGTAACAAGGTCGTCACCATACCAATAACAACCAGATAAACCCCAATATCAAATAATAAGGGTGTGCTGAGTTTCAGCTCACCAACACCCGGTAGATAAACCGTCCACCACACACTGGTTAAAAATTGGCTACCCGATTTAATGACCCCAATGGCACCACTTAACATCGCAATGATAAGCCCTATACCCATCAACTGAGCACTATCAACACCCATTAATTGACGAGTTTGTAACGGGTTAAAGGCAAACAAATGCAAAGCAAAAGCACTAGCAGCGACTAAACCAGCGATAAAGCCACCACCAGGTTCATTATGACCCCGTAGCAATAAAAAAATAGAAAAAAGCAGCAGCATCGGTAGTAGAAAACGAGCGGCAACTTGCAAGATTAATGCGGAATCCGTTTTCATGATTTACCCTTGTCCAATTTAATCATCGCCGTCACTCCAATCGCGGCAAGCGCGAGAACAAAGATTTCTCCTAATGTGTCCAAAGCTCGATAATCCACCAAAATTACATTAACAATATTTCGCCCTTTCGCAATTACATAGCTATGTTCAATCAAATAATCACTAATACGTTCTGGCTCTGCAAAATGAATGACGGTCATGACAAGCAATGTCATCATCCCCCCAAAAACAATTGCAACTAACGCATCACGCCACCTGACATCTGAACTAGATAAACGCTGGAATCTTGGTAACTTAAATAACACAAACACCAATAAAATGACGGTTAATGTTTCAATCAGAACTTGGGTAATTGCTAAATCAGGAGCGCTAAAGAATACATAAATCAACGCCATGCTAAAACCTAACGCACCAATGGCTGCTACTGCGCCCAGACGCTGTTCTGTGATGCAGGCATAACCGACCACGGTGATAATGATTGCTGAGATCAAAATCTCATACACTTCGACACCAGAAAAATCCAACGTGCCATACCAACCAACCTTATTGCCCATTGTATAGCTGACTAACACAATGGTTGTAATAAAGATGGTTAAGATATAATTAGACAAGTAGCCATTTTGCAGTTTAGTTGTTAGCCACTTTGCAAACGACACCAACCCCACCATGAAATATTCATAACCTTTTTCAGGGCCATAATTAAGTAACGATTTAGCCCATACAACATGCGCTGATAATTTATCCCAATATTTAAACAGCAAGTAACCGAACACAAAAGCGAGAAAGCTCATCAAGAGAGGAAGGTTAAATCCATGCCAAAGCGATAAAGACACCGGCTCAATAGGACGGCCAATCACCGCAGAAGCAGAAGCAGTAATCAATGGTGAGACCAAAGACGGAAGTACCCCAAACATGAGCCCAAGTGTCGCCAATAATGAAAAACCTAACCGCATCGCTAAAGGGGCTTCATGTGGTGATTTTGGAGTGGCAATTTTTGCTCCCCAAAACGGCTTAATTACCACTAACCCAGCACAGGCAACTAAACAGATCGATGATATAACCCCAACCAGTAACAGCATACTCTGCCACGGGCTCGTCAATAGGCCCATCAGCATCGACTCTTTAGCAATAAAACCTAATACAGGTGGAATGCCAGCTAAAGCTAATGCCGCAAGCGACATAAAGATAGCCGTTTGTGGCATGGTGCGACGTAATCCACCTAACTGACGAATATCTTTGGTTCCCGTTTCATGATCAACCGTTCCTGCCGCCATAAAAAGTGCCCCTTTATATAAGGCATGCGCTAGCAGAAAAATCATCGCGGCAATTAATGCTGCCTCATTTCCAATACCAATCAGTAGTGTCAAAGTGCCTAACGAAGCCACCGTGGTATAAGCTAAAATACGTTTCAAATCGGTACTTGTCACTGCCATAATGGATCCGACTAACATGGTCAATGCACCAACAGTGACAAGCAGTATGGTCCAAGTACTCTCTCCTGCCATCACGGGTTGCAAACGCGCCATTAAGTAGATTCCGGCTTTAACCATGGTCGCAGAGTGCAAAAATGAACTCACCGGTGTCGGCGCAGCCATGGCATTAGGCAACCAAAAGTGAAAAGGAACTTGTGCTGACTTAGTAAATGCTCCTGCCAAAATGAGCAATATCATCGGAAAGAAGAGCGCATGTTGTTGGATTTGAGGCCCTTGACTTATGATCTGATCTAACTGGTAGCTTCCTGCAATTTGACCCAGTAATAAAATCCCGGCCATAAGTGCTAGTCCTCCACCTACAGTGATAAATAACCCTTGCAGTGCAGACTTACGTGATTTGTCTTCTTCATGATAAAAACCGATCAACATATACGAGGTGATACTGGTTAACTCCCAAAAGACAAACATCGCCATCAGATTATTGGTTAAAACTACCCCTAGCATCGATCCCATAAATGCACATAAATACATGACAAGCTTACGTTGATCAGCATGCCCAGCAAGGTAGCTCCCCGTATAAACAATGACAAGAGTCCCAATACCACTGACGAGTAATGCAAATAGCAAGCTTAATCCATCAAGTCTTAAATCGAGAGAAATATCGAGCGATGGAATCCAATGATAATGGAAGAAAAGCACATCACCTTGGGCAATAGCGTTGATAAAACCGAAGAAATAGATAAACAAAGCGGCAGGAAGCAGTGCAATCCACCATACCGCCTGCTCCCCAAGCCGACGATACAGCAAAGGAACCAAAAAAGTTGCAACAAATCCTGACATTAATGCTAATAGCATTCAATGATCTCCAATCGTTAACGCTGTATTGAACACTCAACAACGTTTTTATCTTAGTGAGTAACTAAATATTAATCCTAGGTTCACCTTGGTTGCCTCATGATTCGTCATGATAGATAAACCAGAAGCTTTTGCTAAAGAATAGCTCAGTGTATACGAAAGAAGAAAGCATAAAAACCTTGTTTCATACTTTCTTCTACACATAACGCTAGCTTAATCTACCTATGCCATTACACACTAGTACAACGAAATGACTTGAAACATTATTTTATGACTTAAGGGCTGTTGACCCTCGCCTAGTAAAACCACTATTTTTTCGCTTGAGCAAGCGAAGATGGCATTTCTAAAGTTACTTTTTTCGGTAAAGTGGCTCGCAACATCATATAACCAGCTAATGCCGCAGTGGTCGACCCCATCAAAATACCTAAACGAGCATAATTATCTAATAAAATATAATTGCTACCAAATGCAAGAGAAGAGATAAATATCGACATCGTAAAGCCAATCCCACATAAAACAGAAACTGCAAAAATATGCCTGATATCAATTCCCTCAGGTAGCTTAGTCATTCCCAGTTTCACCGAAATCCAACTGAAGGTAAAAATACCCAAGGGTTTCCCAACAAATAGGCCTAATGCAACACCGATGGGCAAAGTCGACGTTAGCCCAGAGATAGAAATACCCGCCAAAGAAATCCCGGCATTCGCCAATGCAAATAGTGGCAAAATTAAAAAAGTCGACCAAGGATGGAGCCTATGCTCCAAATGTTTTAGAGGTGAATGTCCAACATGTTTTCCTTTCAGTGGTATCGCAAAACCAACAATTACCCCAGCCAAGGTTGCATGCACCCCTGATTGTAGAACGGCAAACCACAATATCGCACCAACAATTAAATAAGGTGCCGTTTGAGTCACCCGGTAACGATTCAGTAGATATAGTCCTCCGATGGCGATCACACAGAGACCTAAAGCCGCAAGCGATAAATCACTCGTATAAAAAAGCGCAATAATGATGATAACGCCTAAATCATCAATAATGGCGAGCGCCAGTAAAAAGGCTTTTAAACTCACTGGAACTCGATTGCCGAGTAATGCCATAATGCCCAATGCAAACGCAATATCGGTCGCAGCTGGAATGGCCCATCCTTGACTCGCCATTGGGTCGGCAGAATTAAACATCATATAAACCAACGCTGGAGCAAGCATGCCCCCAAGCGCAGCAATGGCTGGGAATAGCGCCTGTTCCTTTGACTTTAGTGATCCCTCAATTAACTCACGCTTGACTTCTAAGCCAATCAATAAGAAAAAGAGTGCCATCAAACCATCATTCACCCAATGAGCAACAGACATACCCAATACAGGAGCGTGCAGTACATGCTGATAGAGTTCATTCAGTGGAGAGTTAGCAACCAACATGGCCGCAACGGCGGCAAAAACAAGCAGAACGCCACCAGCCGCTTCCGACTTAAAAAAACTACGAAACAGATCAATCATGATGATATCGTCCTTAATTATTATGCTAATAAACGATGAGATAACCTAAGTGACTAAAAAATGGGGAATTAATAACGTCACTACGGCAAAAAGAAGATGCGAGCAGTTTACTCAGGCTACCGTCGCTTTAAAAATCGCTTGTAATGAATAAAGACATCGGAAAAACCGAACAATAGAGCGTAAATAAACGTAAATTCCGTGATTAAAATAAATCAACCCTAAACTCGTGCAAAGGTAAGAAAGATAAAATGCAGATGTGATAAAGAGATTGGCAAGGCTATCCGTTATTCCTAAACAATTGGGCGTTGCAGGTAGCCATCAAGTGAGTGACAAATTGGTCTGGAACAAATTTGAACAGCCGCAGGCTAACCTTTGGTGAGAGTTACGGATGGCTCTCATAATCTGCATGAGCATAGACAGGCGATGTGATTAAGGTCAACGAACGTAGCCCCCTTGCAGCTTCAAATAGGAAGAAGATAAGTTTAATAACAATAGCTGAGTGAATCTGTAACCAAGAAATTAATAAGGTGGAGAAGAAACTCATCAAAACGAGCGAGAGTACTAGAGTCAGTTGGCCCTAATAACCGGTTAATTGCATAAAACCACGCGCTTGATGAGAGCCACTAGCTTTAATCGGGCCTTCCCAATAGGGCAAAGCAAAAGAAAGCCACAAATTTGGGTTCAACGCCTGAGTAGTGAGGTGGATATTTTGGCTTGGCACCGAAATTTCCCACTGGAGTGGTAATGTTTTCGTCTCCGTGAGGGTCGTGGTAGCGAGCGGTGAAATATCAAGATCTTGAGCAGATAATACTAACGTATTTCCCTGTCGTGTTGCTAACGTTCCATATAAATAAGGCGCTTTATTCCGATATCGGTGACGATACACGGTTAAGATCTTATGATTATCAAGATGGAGTACAAACCAATCCCAACCTAATTGCTCTTCTCCTAATAATCCACTGCCCCACTCTTTACTTACCCAGGCTTCCCCTTCCACAGGAATAGCATTCATCTCAGGACTCAATTGTAGCAATCCATTAACCGAGATAAATGGCGCATAAATTGAGTAAGATGCCATCGCATCCTTGGCCCCTCGACGCTGATAACCATGCTGTCCAGGCAAAATATAAGGCCCATTTGCCACCATCTGCAATGAGACACCAAAAGTATCTGTTTCGATCATTAACTGACTCGGCAATGGGCTAGATCCTAGAGAGCGCCAGCGCCAGTTATCAATCCATAAGCGAAAAGGCGACTGAATCATATCGGCTTGCCCGATTCCACCACGAGCAATCCTTTGTTCTTTCCATACTTGATGTGCATTTGAAATAACCACGTGTGACAAAAATAGTTGTGAATTTTGCCAGCCACTCTCTTGCCGATTATCATTCGCCACTCGAAAATAATTCCATTGCACACCATACTCTTGGCCTTGTTCATCACGGACATTGGCAAAGACATGCCACCATTCATGCTGATATTCAGGGTGAATGGAAAAATCATGCGGTAAACGTACAGGTTTCTCTGGCGAGACGAGCGAAAAACGTTGATCTTGATTCGATAAAAGTAGTCGATTAGATTGACCATCTAGCAATGGCTCAAGCGGATTTAAGATTGGATAAAGGCGGTATATAAGCACAGCTAACACCGTGCAGCCCAATGTCGCTATTAATAACACTCTGCCAATTTTTGTCATCTTCATACCGCATCTCTCAATGATTTCATTGCGGTTTGACGTACCAAACGAATAATTGGCAACGCTCCGGAGACAATCAAAGCCGACATAGAAAGTACAATGGTTTTTGTATAAGCCGAAGGCACCATTTGTAGTTCAAGCGTCCAACCAAAAGCCTCGCGAATCACAATATCCACCATTAACTTTGCCAACGCTAACCCTAACGGTAAGGCGATCAATAAAGAAATGAGACCAAACACAAACAGTTGCAAAGCGCCAATAATCACTAATTCTTTACCGGAAACACCAAGACATCGTAATAAAGAAATATGCCGCTGACGCGAAACCTCCCCTGCTAACGTAGCAAAGAAAATGCCACATATTGCAATAAACAGGGTAATATTACCTAAACTATCAGCAATCGCGAATGTTCGATCAAATACACGCATCGCTTGTTTATGTAAACGATGGTTATCAAACATTCGTTCAGAATCGAGTTTAAACATCGTATTTAATCGCTCAAGCAAGTGCTCGGTATCTTTATATTTATCTTTGAGTGTGACCCCTAACGAAACGTTACCGCTGGTTGATAAGCCCTCTATCCAATTATGATGAGACATCAACACCTGATGGTAAGGATTACCATAATCATAATAAACCCCCACCACGAGCCAGCTTTGACCTAATGGCAATGAAAGATCTAAATAATCACCCGGCCGGATCCCTAATCGTAATGCCATCGACTCACTGATCATCACACTACGAGAGTGATGCAAGTGATACCAATAATTGGGAATAGCTAATTTTACGGTTAACGACGCTAGCTCACCTTCTGAAGAGCCAGTACTGACAACCTGAATCGTTCCCTTATCGCTCATGATATCTTTTTCCCAGCGATGCCACACCGCTTGGACTTCAGGTTGTTGATTTAACCACTGGGTGATTTTTGCTGCCGAGCTATTGGTCGGATAAAGATAAAGATCCGCCGCTAAACGTTGAGTTAACCAAGTATCCGTGGTGTGTCTGAAACTACCAATCATAGTTTCCACACCAATATTAGCTGTCATGGCCAACATAAAAGCCATCGTCGCCACACCGCGATAGCTCATACTGGCCGCAGCATCAGCAAAAAACCAACGAACTTTAACCCAACGTAACGTATAAGAAAAACTGATAAAAAGCTTCCAAATTAAATAAGGCGTGATCAATGCTGCACCCAGCAACATTAATCCGATGATAACAAAACCCGATGTTTGACTTTTAGGAGCTTGATATACGGCAATAGCAGCGACCCCCAACGCACAAGCCACTATAGCCTGTAAGGTAAATTCTGCCCCCGCAAAACGTGCTAATGATAAACGCGTGGTTAATCGAATCGGTTGAGACATGAGTAAACGAATTAAAGGCCAGGCACACGAAATTAAGGCAGCAATCATCGCCATCAATAAGCTGTAACTGCCCCATTCCCAACGCCAATTAATAGAAAGCCCGACATGTGCATCATATAAATTACTTAAGCTCGCCGAAACCGATGGCAGTAACTGATTAGCGAGCAATAAGCCTAAAACGTTGCCACATAGCCAACTAAATAGGATCAACCCAATGAGTTCTATTGATAAAGCTTGCGCTAGCTGCCAACCAGAGACCCCGGTTTGTCGTAAAATCCCAACCAAAGGCTGCCGCTGGATCAGCGAAAGTGACATCGCCTGATAAAAAATGAACATCCCCACCAGAAAAGATAGCATTCCTAATGCAGTCAAGTTCATATGGAACGCTTGCGTTAATGATTCCAGATCTGAGCGAGATGTCCTGACCAAGACCATACCATTGGGCAAACTTTGCTTTAATTTTTCCAACTTACGACTTGGCATCTCTCCACAACTAATCACAGAAAGCCCAGCACTCTTACGTAATGTTCTCACCAAGGAAAGATCAGCGATCACCCGAGTCCCATTGATCAAATGATAGCGGTCAACCAATATCGGGCCTAAAGCACTCCCTTCCTCTAACAAAATAAAATCGCCATCTTGCCACTGTTGTAAAGCTGCAAACTCTTGGCTGACAAGCACTGGATAAGGGGCCCTCATTAAAGAAAGCGTGACCATTTCAGGCAATGGACGATCACTATTAATCGGTAACATCGCTACGGTATCAATTCCGAGTAAAGTAATGTCAATTCCATTTTGAGTGGTTAAACGATAATTGTCGAAAGGGACACATTGCTGAAAACCTTCGCGGCGCAACTGGACATAAAAACCTTGTGGGATTTTATTGGCTATATGTTTAGGGCGAATGCGATAAGGTAAAGGATTAGAGAAAAGTTTTTCACCGTGCTGATAACTCTGCTGCGCGTGTTGGTTAATCGCAGTCACACCCACCAACAAAGAGACACTGAGTGTTAAACCGAGCCAAACCAAAAAAATTTGCAGAGGGTAACGCCGATAGTGCCCAAGTAGCGCTTTAACTACGGGCCATAACATGAAGCTGCCCCCCTTGTAGGCGGATACACCCACGCATATGCTGAGCCACTTTTTCACTATGGGTAACCAGTAATAAAGTACAATCAAGCTGACGAGTTAAGCTGGTCAACAAACGCATCACCGCTTCTGCATTACGTTCATCTAAACTTCCTGTCGGTTCATCAGCCAACAAAAGCGTCGGTTGCATGTACAAGGCTCGAGCAATGGCAGCACGTTGTTGCTGACCACCCGAAACCTCTTCCGGGTAGCGCCCTAGCAACGGCATTAAATCTAATGATGAAAGAATTTGTCGCAGTAAGCCTTGATCTTCCGCAAGCCCTTTCAGTTGGCGACAAAAACGGATGTTATCGGCAATATTGAGGGTTGGTAACAAATTAAACTGTTGAAAAATGTGGCCGATATTATTGCGACGAAAAGCGGTTCGTTTATGTTCAGAGGTACGATGCATGGCAAAACCAGGAAACCAGATTTCACCAGAATCAGCACTATCAAGCCCAGCGATCAAATTCAGTAACGTGCTTTTTCCTGACCCGCTTTCCCCCATCAACGCCAGCTGGTCGCCTCGATTTAACGTTAACTCTGCACCTTGTAACACAGGGTGGAACTCATCACCATCCACATAACCTTTGCACAAGTCTATCAGTTGTAACATTAAATCACTCACCATTGCTCAAAATAAGACTGAGAATCTACACTAAATCCTTTCAGGTAGAAAGTTTTTTGGACGCCAGATCACAAAATATGAATCAAATTGCATCAAAATGACAACCTCAGCCTAATTTTCAATCAAATTACGCATCCATTTTTTACTAAACATTCGCCACATTGATCCACCCCATTTAATCAGCTCTTCAAGTAAAAACAGCAAATATATCCACTCAGGAGCGAGATTGAAATAAATAGCAGACAGTGCCGTGAGTGGGATACCGATCAACCACTGAGCACATACATCTTGCGCAAAACAAAATTTCACATCGCCCCCGGCTCGTAATACCCCGACAATCACTGTCATTGGTACAGAACGTAGCACAATCCCTACACTCAAAATCATGATAAATTTTTCGGCCAACTGACGCGTTTCTTCGGTCAGAGCGCTGAATGCATTTAAAATTGGAATTTGAATTATAAAGAGCGCGATAGCAACCACGATACCAGCGATAAAACTTAAAATAGTTACTCCGATTGCTTGGTAATACACCGCATCATATTGCTTTGCCCCCAGTTGGTTACCCACCAACACAGCAGCAGCATTCGACATACCAATCAACAAGCTCAGTGAAATCGATTCTACTGGCGTCATGACAGACAAGGCGGCTAAACCTTGGACACCACTTTGTCCCATAATGGCATGGTAAACAAATAGACCACCAGCCCACGTCAAAAAGTTAAACGTCGTGGGCAAAGAGAGTTGCAAAAAACGGGCAATCGGTTTCCACACCATTACCGCTTTAATATCATTCCATCCAAAAGCAAGTAGATGCTTCTTGCGATAAAGATAGCCATATAAACACCCAACCTCTATAGCACCACTTAATACGGTCGCGATGGCGGCACCTTCAATACCCAAAGCGGGGAAGCCCAATTTGCCAAAAATTAGCACCCAGTTAAGCATCACGTTAGCGACAATACCAATACCACTGAAAAAGGTACTCACTCCTGGTTTGTGCATCGCACGCAGCCCTACCGCCATACTGCTGACACAAGCAACGGCCAGCATACTTAGTGAGGTAATAACAAGATATTGGCTACCCAGTGCATTGACTTGCAGCGAATCTGTGGTTAATCCCATGATTTGGCTAGGAAACAATAAAAAAAGTGCGACAGTAAATAGGGCAAAGAAGGTGGAAATCAACCAAGTCAGAGCGGTACTCTCTCGTACCCCTTGATGATTGGCGGCCCCCCAATACTGAGCGGTTAATAATGCCCCTCCAGTTGTCACCCCCACTAGCATAATGGTTGTTACAAAAGTCGCTCTTGCGGCGACACCGACGGCTGCAATTTCTGCCTCACCCAGTTGACCGAGCATCAGTACATCGACTAACCCCCGGCTCGAAAACATGATACTTTGTAAACTGATCGGTAAAGCAATAGCGATCAAGCGACGCAGAAAATCCCCTTTGGTGTAGTATATAACTTGAGAAATAGCAGACAACGGATCACCTCTGTCGTGAGAGTTTGATATGATGAGTATTCTCGCCACTGTTCATCGGCAAAACGATTGCCGATTCAAAAGCGAATATACAACTGGGTATACCATTTATTAACCCGTGAATTATACGCATCGATATAAATTCAAACTAGTCCATATGAAGGAATAAAGATGAAAAAGGTATTAGTGTTAGGTGCTTCGGGTTATGTCGGCTCACAATTGCTTCCTCTATTGCTGAACGAAGGTTACACCGTCACCGCTACCGCTCGACAGGTAGAAGAATTATCCGATCGTATTCCTACCCATCCTCAATTGACCATCACGCATCTTGATCTTGCGGAGCGAGATAAGACCATACAATTGATTAACGATTTTGATTTAGTCTATTTTCTGGTTCATGGCATGGCACAAGGAGGAGATTTTGTTGATTATGAACTGTCACTTGCCGAGAATGTTCGCCTAGCGCTAGATCAAAGCCAAGTTCAACATGTGATTTATCTCAGCGCCTTGCAGCCGCTTGTCGGACATTCGGAACATTTATTGGCAAGACAGAAAACTGGAGACATTCTACGCCAAAGCCGCGTTCCAATCACTGAACTACGCGCCGGAGTTATTATTGGCCCAGGTTCAGCCGCTTTTGAGATCATGCGAGATTTTGTCTATAACTTGCCCATTTTAATTACCCCCAAATGGGTCGATTCCAAAGCGAATCCAATTGCACTGGATAACCTCAACAACTATTTACTCAATCTGGCTAAAGAAACACCTCAAGCCCACCAACAATTCGAAGCGGGTGGCCCCGATATTCTTAGTTATCGAGAGCAATTTGATATTATTTGTCAGTTAGCGGGTAAACCATTTCGACTCTGGTCTACCCGCTTACTCACACCACGTATGGCGTCTTATTGGCTTGGGCTGGTAACTTCAGTTCCCTCTAGTATTGGGCGCGCACTACTCGATGGATTAGCGCATGACTATATTGCTAAGGCTGATGAACTTCATCAGCGCTATCCTCAACCACTGATCTCATACTATCAAGCCGTACAAAACACCATTGAGCAAGAAGGTCAGTTTATTCGCAGCAATGTATGGGGGTTTGATCCCGGTGCAATGCAACGTTGGCAGCCCGGTTTTGGGTTCTATGCTAAAAAAACCGGAGCCACAATCACGACAGAAGCAACCAGAGCACAACTTTGGCATGTTATAAAAACCATTGGTAGTGATCAGCAAGGGTATTTTTTTGCCAATACCTTATGGCGTACCCGAGAATGGTTAGATGTCTTATTCGGTGCCAGTCGTCCAATTCGCCGTCGTCCACAAGGGCCAGAGTTACAAATTGGCGATTTTATTGATTCTTGGAAAGTGATCCGGTGTGATCCCGGCCAATTTTTATCTTTACTGTTTGGTATGAAAGGGCCCGGACTTGGCCGACTTGAATTTATGATAAAAGAACAAGAAGGTAAACGCACATTGACCGTCACCGCTTGGTGGCATCCGCAAGGGTTTCTTGGACTTCTTTATTGGTTTGTGATGATGCCCGCCCATTTATTTATTTTCAAAGGCATGGTACGGGCCATCGTACGAAAAGCAAAACAAAAAGCTAATGCTTAAAGCAATTACAGTAAATCTTCATTTAAGATCAGCGAGGCGAGGCTTGGAAAGATAATGGAATTTCTGCCAGTTGATTGCCTTGGTTATCAGGAAAGATCAGATACTCGCCATGATATTTTACATTCGATTTATAGTCAGTCCGTTTGTGCAGCATAAACCCTGCGGCAAACGCTTGTTCGATAAACTCAGCATGATGCCCACGGACAAACCAACTCATAGGTTTCACCAAACGTTCACCCTCAAAGCAAGATTCACATTGCGTGGCACACAGCGCTAAAGAATTTTGTCCATCGGTAAAGAGCTGTACCCGACCACAATCAACCAAAGGTTCAGAGGTTGACACTTCCCACCCCGCTTGCTCCATTTGATCCAGAAAAGATTCAATCTTTTTATCTGTCAGCGTATTATCCGCTTGATCATGAAAAAAGTGTTGGTAATAAGCCGCAATGCGCTGAAACAGCGGTAATAGCCCCGCTTGATTCCCCTTGGAGCGACCCGCTTTTTGCCAAGTGGTTAAATCATTGCCCACACAACGATGAAAACGTTGATTTTTTAATGATTTAGATACCCAATGTACTAAAAAATGGTTATTCGCTACTGGAGCATCGACCAATTTCCCCGAAGCATGTTCTTGCGCTAATTCTTGCAGCGCACTATTCACTACATGTTGAATTTCTAAATGATAACTCGACATTATGCGTTTCTTCCGAATATCCAATAAAAACCAGCCGACAACACAGAGCATGCCGCCATCATAAAAATCATCGGCCACGCAACACCGCTTGGCATCGCGGCCACAATGGCTCCAATTACCGAGCCAGTACCAAAACGTAATGTGCCAGCCAATGAAGAAGCCGTACCTGCCATTCGTGGATAACCGCTAAGCAATAACCCCATAGTATTACTACCGATAGTAGAAATCGTACCGACAAACAGCACAACAAAAGGCACCGTTCCCCACAGCCCCCAATCCAACAACCAACCGATTAACAAGCCACAACCGGCCATAAGTTGGATAAATAGCCCAAACCGTAACATGGCATGAGAACCGACTTTTTTCACAATTCGACCATTCAAGCTGGTCATGGCGATCATCGCAACAATATTAAGCCCAAACAGATAACCAAATTCATTCGGTGTAACGCCATATAAATCAATATAGACAAATGACCCTGCCGTTAAAAAGGCAAACATACCGGCAAAAGAGAATGCTCCAGCAAAGATAAGCCCCATCGCCTGACCACTGCGACAAAGTTGAAAATAATTCCGTAAGGTATTTCCCAACCGCAACGGTTGACGGTTCTCAACCGCTAAGGTTTCTGGGATCATCCATGTCACCATCGCCATCACGATCATTGCAAAAATCGCCAAGACCCAAAAAATAGATCGCCAACCAAACCAAATTGCAAGGTGTCCGCCAATCATTGGCGCAACCAATGGTGCTAATGTCACCACCAAAGTAACGAAGGACATGGCTCGAGCAAAATCTTCACGGTCAAACATGTCCCGGACGACCGCTTGGATGATAACCGCCGCTGCCGCACCAGCAAACCCTTGCGCGGCTCGAATATAGGTTAGTGCTTCAATACCTTGAATGGTGGCACTGACGACAGAGGCAACCGCAAATAAAAAGACGCCAACCAGCATCACAGGCCGCCGTCCATAACTATCTGCTAGCGGCCCATGCAATAACTGTCCAATTGCAAACCCTGCGGTATAAGCGGTCAAGGTAATTTGCACCGCCCCCGCGCTAGTTCCGAGATCTTTAGCGATCGATGGCATAGCAGGCAAATACATATCAATGGCTAACGGAGTTAATGCTCCTATCGCCCCAAGCACCACAAATAATAAAAAGCCAATATTTGCCGCATTAGGCGGAGGAGACGCATCTTTAGTCATAACTTTCCAGAATAGTGATAATAATTAAACGGTATACCCAAAACTATTTTACGTTGTAGGTAAACGATAAGCAGTTGAATCTAATATGATTAGAACCTATTGCCACACGGAGGCAATTTCTTGTTCTGTCAACCGACGGTATTCACCCGGCTCTAACTTGTCATCCAGTATAATGTCGCCAACCCGTTCACGATGTAAGCCAATCACCTTGTTGCCAAGCGCGGCGAACATCCGCTTCACTTGGTGATATTTGCCCTCATGAATCGTGAGTAAGACTTGTGTTTGATCGATAATCTCTAATTGAGCGGGACGTGTTAATTCGCGCTCATTGCGCAGCTCAAGACCAAGAGCAAACTGCTCAGCGTAATCGGGCTCAACCGGGTCGACAAGCCAGACTCGATAGGTTTTTTCACAATGATGTTTAGGTGAGGTAATACGATGTGACCATTGCCCATCATCGGTAATTAATACTAATCCCGTTGTATCTGCGTCTAAGCGCCCCGCAAAATGTAAATCACGTAGGTTCGCTTCATCAAGCAAAACAAAAGCCGTTTGATTAAAGCTATCTTCATGCGAACAAACATATCCTTGAGGTTTATATAACATGATATAACGAGGCCCGGTTAAACAAATAGAACGGCCTTGCCATTCCACACAAGCATCGCTCTTGACCTTAAAGGATCCACTTTTTTGTACGATGTCATCGACGGTTACTTCACCACTTTTCAATAGGCTAGTCGATTCTTTACGTGTGGTGCCGAGTGCATCACACAGGAATTTATCTAAACGCATGAATACCTCATCTGTTCTAAGTCAGGTATTATACAAGCCTTACTAAAAATAGTTGAACTATTTCACACAATTAATCTTTCGTTATTTATGTATACACTACGCCCTTACCAAGCCGATGCTGTCAAAGCGGTGATTCACTATTTTCGTCAACATTCAACTCCCGCGGTTATCGTCTTACCAACCGGAGCAGGTAAAAGCCTGGTTATTGCAGAGCTTGCTCGCTTAGCAAAAGGACGCGTTTTAGTACTAGCTCATGTTAAAGAACTGGTTGAGCAGAACCACGCCAAATATGAAGGTTATGGGCTTACCGGAGGAATTTATTCGGCAGGATTAGGGCGAAAAGACACCGATCATTCGGTTGTTTTCGCCTCGGTTCAATCGGTAGCACGTAACTTAACCGATTTCACCGCTCAATTTTCACTCTTAGTAATTGATGAATGTCACCGAGTTCCAGATGCTAAGAATAGCAGTTATCAAAAAGTTATTGCACACCTCTCATCCTTAAATCCCAGGATGAAAGTACTTGGCTTAACCGCTACCCCTTATCGATTAGGCATGGGGTGGATTTATCAATACCACACTCGGGGACTAATACGCAGCGAAGAGCCCCGTTTTTTTCAAGATTGTATTTTTGAATTACCTATTCATTACTTACTTGATGAATGCTTTTTAACTCCCGCAAAATTGATTGATGCTCCGGTGCTCAGTTATGATTTTTCACAAGTCAAGCCCGCCAGCACGGGGCGCTATAAGGAATCTGAACTCGACCTCGTGATTGAACAGTCCAAACGTGCCACACCACAAATTGTGCACCAAATTATTAACCTCGCAAAAAACAAACAAGGAGTCATGATCTTTGCTGCAACGGTGCGCCACGCTCAAGAAATTCTCGGCTTATTACCACCTGAGCAGGCAGCAATTGTGATTGGTGATACTCCATCACATGAGCGAGACATCATTATTCAACAATTTAAACAGCGAGAGATCCGTTTTTTAGTCAACGTCTCTGTACTCACAACAGGATTCGATGCTCCACATGTCGATCTTATCGCCATCTTGCGCCCCACTGAATCGGTCAGTTTATATCAACAAATTATTGGTCGGGGTTTAAGGCTATCACCAGGCAAAACAGAATGTCTGATTTTAGATTACGCAGGAAATAGCTACGATTTATACCAACCAGAAGTGGGAGATCCTAAACCCGACTCCAGCAGCGAAATTATTACCATCCCCTGCCCTGCTTGCGGGTTTAATAACAACTTTTGGGGTAAATTAGATCAAAATGGCTTCCTGATTGAGCATTATGGGCGTCGCTGCCAAGGCTATTTTGCAGACAAAGAAACGGGAGAACGCGAGCATTGCGGCTACCGTTTCCGTGCCAAATACTGTTCAGAATGTGGTGCGGATAATGATATTGCTGCGCGAATTTGTCATGCATGTGATGCAACCCTGGTCGACCCAGATAAAAAGTTAAAAGAAGCGCTCAATTTAAAAGATGCCTTAGTCTTTGAATGCTTGTCGATGGATCTCTCGGTTCATAAAGACAACCAAGGCAAAAACTCCCTGAAAGTTACTTATCAGGGAGAAAATAATGCCTTAGTACATGAATTTTGGTCATTAACCAGCGTCAAACAAAAAACCATATTTAAGCAACGTTTCGTGCGTCCTCACCTAGCTGATAAACACCGACCTTTTACAGCCGCCTCTCCCAATAAAGTCGTTGAGAATCAACATCGCTTCCGGCCCCCCAAATTTGTTATCGCTCGCAAAGAAGGTCGTTTTTGGCGTTTGCGAGATAAAATTTTTGAAGATGAACTAACCAGCGATCCAAGCCGCATAACACCAAAGAAAGATGGGTAGAGGATCATAGACGATGCTTATCCCGCTTTTGGCCACTTGAATCATTGGCAACCGTTCCCTTGAGCGGATTTTTATTGCCCGCAAGCCAATTGAATGCTAGTATCCGCGCTCGTTTTGATAATCACGTTTGTTCGTGGCTTTCAAAGCAACACTACAGCACAAGGTCGCATTGTGGCTGTAACTTTTATTTTTACTAATTTTGAGAGTAAATACTATGAAATTCAATGCAGTAGTACGTACTGAACTAGGTAAAGGTGCGAGCCGCCGCCTACGTCATGCTGATCAATTCCCTGCTATCGTTTATGGTGGCGAAGCTGCACCAGTTGCTATCGCTCTAAAACACGCTGACATCATCAACCAAATGGACAAGCCTGAATTCTACGAAGGCATCACGCTTGTTATTGATGGCACAGAAGTTAAAGTTAAACCTCAAGACGTTCAACGTCACGTGTTCAAGCCAAAAGTTGAGCACATGGACTTCATCCGCATCTAATTCCCTACCAAGGAATTCATCGGATATAATCCAACCTTTTGCATAATTAAGATTTTCCGGCTTTACCAACCGACAAATCTAAAAAATTAGAAACCCCGATGCTACCAACATCGGGGTTTCGCCGTTTAAAAGACCTGCCTTATTCACTTCACAATTGAGTTTAACAAAAAACATCGAATAAAAGACGCTAGCAGTGATGGTCATTAATGCGCATTGCGGTTAACTAGATTACCTTAGTCGTGAAACACGTGCACATTTCCTTGTTCTAGTCTTAAAAACTCATCCAATAGCTAATTTTGTCTCCGCAAAACGGAGTTTTTTCTGACGTGGGCTGGCTAAAAAGTACGCCAAGGTTAATGGCCCCAATCTGCCCATATACATCATAAAGATGATAATAAGCTCGCCCGATGCAGAGAGCTGACCTGTTAAGCCACGAGATAATCCCACAGTACCCAATGCAGAAACCGCTTCAAACACGACATCTATCATCGGGGCATTTTCCGTCAAGAGTAATGCAAAGATGGCTAACCACGTTACTACAACCGAAATCATCGTCAGTGCCAGAGCTTTGCTGATCGTATCTTTCGCGATTTCACGTTTAAACACATGGATTTGCTCATCACGACGTAAGTAAGCGTAAGTCGATAATATCAACACCATAAAGGTCACGACTTTGATGCCGCTTGCAGTACTCAAAGAGCCGCCCCCAATAAACATCAACACCAAAATAATCGTGGTTGTGGCATCTTCGAGTTGGTCAATCGCGAGCGTATTAAAACCTGCGGTTCTGGGGGTTACCGCTTGAAACCAAGAAGCCAGCCACTTACCGAGTTCGCTGAGTGGCGCTAAGGTGTTGGGGTTATCACGCTCGATTAGGTAGATGGCTATCACTGCCACAGCATTGATAAGCACGGTTCCCATTATCATCATGCGGCTATAAACCGTCAGCTTTGACCAGCGACGGTTTCGCTTTAAATCCATCCAAACCGAAAAGCCTAACCCACCAATAATAAATAACCCGGTAACCGTCAGGTTAACGACGGGGTCATCCACATAAGGCATTAAGCTATCAGCACTTAAGGCAAACCCTGCATTATTAAACGCACTGACGGTATAGAAAAAACCGTGAAATAAACTGGTTGCCCAGCCAAGTTCATCACTCCAATACCAAGTTAGTATCATCACCCCAACCAGTTCGACGGTCAGTGCAAACATCAGTACGGATTTAGCGGTTGCAACCAACATCGAGGAGTCGGTTTGATTGAAGGCTTCTCTTGCGACGGTACGCTCTAAAAAGCCGATTTTCCCTCCCAAAGCAATTAAGGTCACAATGGCAAAGGTCATGAGCCCGAGTCCACCACACTGAATCAGTAAAGCGATGACAACTTGCCCAAATAAAGTGAACTGTGTGCCTGTATCAACCACCACTAGCCCTGTCACCGTCACGGCTGAGGTTGCCGTGAACAAACTCTGTATCCAAGTGATAGGCTCATGAACCGCAATAGGCAATTTGAGTAGTGCCATACCCAGCAGGATGAGCAGTAAAAAGCTACCACTTAAAATCAGCGGTGGCGCACCCACTATTTTTTTTCCTGACTTGGGTTTACGCTCTATCGGCGTGATCGAGGGATGCCACAATACCATGTCACACCAACCTTGGAGCGAGGTATTTTAACTCAGCCCGAGTGCCGCACAACAGAATAATATCATTTGCTTTCAAGACAAAATCATGACCAATCTGATTGAGCACGTCTTGTTCACGTTTGATGAGAACCGTTTGCACACTGCCTTTGGTATCGCCAAGAATTTGTCCAATTTGGGTATCGTGTAGCGACGCTTTAATATGAACTTCCACCACATACAAGCCATGACCTAATGACAAATAGTTATTCACCATCGGGTAGTTTAGTGCCTGAGCGACACGCACGCCCATTTCCTCTTCTGGATGGATAATACGTTGAACGCCAAGTTTCGATACAATGGTGTGATGTGCTTTGGTACTGGCCTTCACCCAAATCTCTTTAACACCGAGATTTTTCAATGCCAACGTGCAAAGCAAACTTGACTGCATGTCCTCCCCAATCGCGATCAATACCGCTTCACTGTTTCCAAGATCTAATTCACGCAGCGCATTTTCATCGGTGGAGTCACAAATAATCGCTTGCGTTAACTCCTCGACATATTTCTCAACAATTTTTGGGTCGCGATCAACGCCCGTCACGGTGTGTCCGAGATGGATCAGTTCAAGACTGGCTGCGATACCAAAACGCCCAAGTCCAATGACAGTAAAATGTGCCATGACAATACCTTTACTATTTTTTCCAAAAGTGGGGCAATAACATGGCTAACACCGTGAAGTATTCCAGTCGGCCAAGGATCATTGCCAGATTTAATATCCAGATGCCTGGATCAGAAACAGGTTGAAAATTGCTTGCTACCACGCCAAAACCAGGGCCAAGCACATTGATACACGCCACCACTGCGGTAAAAGACGACCAAAAATCCAGTCCCGTTGCCATCATCAATAAGGTAAACACCACGGTAGTCAATGCTGCTAGAGACATAAAAGCCATCACTGAGTTGGTGACATCAGAGGCCACTACACGACCTTGATAACGGATCGGTAATATCGCCCTAGGATAAGTTAGTTGGCGGATCTCTCTTCGAATAACTTTAAAAGTAATAATATCGCGCACAAATTTATTGCCCCCTGCGGTAGAGCCAGAGCAACCACCAAGATAAGCACAAAACACTAAAAAGAACGCGCTTGCCGCAGGCCAACTGCCCAAATCTGCCGCCCCAAACCCTGTACTGGTCATAAATGAAACGACGCTGAACATGGCAAAACTGAGTGAGGTCAGAAAATCGTCGTAAGCAGAATGGTTAAAAATATACCAGCCCAAAACAAAGGAGAGCGCAATCGCAGTAACAATAAACACTCTTGACTCTTCATCGGAAGCATACAGACGTAACCCTTTAAAGCCACCTCGAAAAACTCGGAAATGAAGGCCAAAACTGATCGCGCCCAACATCATGAAAATATTGGATAATATAAGGATAAGGTGGCTTTCAAAATGCCACATGCTGGCATCATGGGTCGAGAACCCTCCTGTTGAAACCGTGGTAAAACTGTGCGCAATAGCATCGTAGGCCGACATCCCTGCAAGATAGTAAGCCAACGCACAAGCAACGGTTATCGCCAAATAGACACCCCAAAGGTAATGAGCAGATTTAGAAATACGTGGTGATAACTTATCATCCTTGATAGGGCCTGGTGTTTCGGCCTTAAGCAGCCGCATTCCACCGACATTAAGCATAGGCAACACCGCGACGACAAAAATCACCACGCCTAACCCGCCCATCCACTGAAGAAATTGGCGATACAAGAGAAAAGATTTCGGCATATCGTCCAAGCCAGCCAAGATGGTGGCTCCCGTGGTGGTTAACCCACTGATGGACTCAAATATTGCATCAGTCATACTGACTTTTGTAACGAGATGGATCGGTAATGCACCTAAAAATCCGGTCAAGACCCAAGTTAAACTGGCAAACATTAACGCATCTCGGAAGGTGACTTTATGCAGTTCACTTTTTCGCAATAAAACGGATAACAAAAAGGCAGTGAGCATCATTACCGCCGAAGGAGAGAAAAAGTTACTGGATATACGGTCTTGAAATATAAATAGCGATAACAAGCCAAATGAACCTTGCACAATCCCCATCCAAAGTATGGGCATAACCAAGAGTCGAACGGTGTTCTTAAGGTTAATCACAAGGTGGCTCCATTGAAACTAAACGGTAGCCAATCCCTGATTCGGTTTTAATGAGCTGTTGTTCGTCTGCACTGTCGTTGAGTTTTTTACGTAATTGGCTAACCAGTACGCGCAGATAATGGGTATCGTCGGTATGACTTTCGCCCCACACCTCTCTCAACAAGTCTGTTTGCTTCACAAGTTGCCCTGGTGTAATCATGAGCATTTCAAGAAACGCAAACTCCTTTTTGGTCAGAATCACTTCGGTATTGTACAGCCAGCATTGATGGGTACTTTTTTGTAGCTTGAGCGCACTAAAAGTAACGATATCCTCGCTAAAATGGTCACTGACCAAGTCTCGCAGCAGTACCTTAATCCGTACAATAAGTTCTTTAATGCCAAACGGCTTACTGAGGTAGTCGTTAGCGCCCGCCTCAAGTAAGCGGATCTTCTCTTCTTCTTGATCGCGTGCCGTTAGGATGAGCACGGGGGTTTTACTTGACTGACGGATCATTGATAGGAACTCGATACCATCACCATCAGGTAATCCCAAGTCGAGCACCACCACATGCGGCTGAACACGCTCAAATTGCACTTTTGCCGTCGCTAACGAGTCTGCTCCCTGGTAATCAAAGCCTTCAGCCGCCAAAGAAATGCGCATAAACGTTTGGATTTGAGGCTCATCATCGACCACTAGTATTTTGTAGTTCACTTACTGCTCTCCTTGTTGACTGCTTGGCAGCGAAATCCGAATCAAACAACCTTGTTGTACTTCTACACATTCGATATAGCCTTGATGGGCTGAGACCACGCCTTTTGCCACACTCAATCCAAGGCCAGAGCCAGAGTCATCACTTTTTTTTCCCTTGCCTGAATAAAACAGCTCGAACATGCGTTCTGCTTCATCGGGTCGCAGTGATTGGCCTTGGTTGTAGACATCAATCACCACATTCTGCTGACTCTGATAAATCGTCACACTGACCTGTTTATCTTTGGGGGAATAGCGCAACGCATTGTCCAAGACATTAAATAACGCCTGCTCTAGCAAAGCTCGACTGACATCAACCGATGAAACCACCTCATTGACGACAACCTCAATACTGGTAGTGGATGGAGAAAAACGGCCAATAACGCTTTTTACAATATGTACTATGGATTCTTGTTGCTTCTGGATACGAACCACACCGTGTTGTAATTTCGTCGCTTGCAAAAGGTTCTCAATGTATTGATGTAAGCGGTGACTTTCTTTGATGGCACTGTCGAGCAGTTCATTCTTTTCTTTGGCTTGCAGTTGCGTCTGATATTCTTTGAAGGTGGTGAGATTACCGATAATCCCCGCGAGCGGGGTTCTCAAATCATGGGATACAGAGAGCAAAATTTGGTGGCGCAGTTGAACTTGTTCTAGCGCATTTTGTTGGCGTCGATATCGATCTGCGAGCTGACTGGTGGTAAAGGCAACCACAATAAAAACAAGTAAATTGATGATGTCATCCAAATGAAACATCTGAAGCGAATACCGAGGCGTGGTAAAGAGGAAGTTAAAACTGACCGCTTCAGCAATCGCAGCCACATAAGCTATTCGTGAGTGACATTGGAGGGCAATCACAACGATAGAAAGCTGGAGTATCAGCAACACCGCGATGGTTGAGCCCAACCACTGATCAAGCCCTAAAGAGATAACAAGTGCAAGAACAAATACCGAGGCTGATAATAGATAACGCTTCTGTAGCCAACTCATTGCCATATCAATCATTTGCAAGAAAATATTAACCGCGACTCTATCAGATACGGAATCAGGGTTCGCGTAAAAAAAACGTAAAAAAATGGCAGGTAATAATAGAAAAATCTAGAGATGTAACAAACTTTGATCGGATAGGCAACACCTGTTACTAAGTGCTGACCTCCTCATGCACCTTTCACTGCATACGGCTCAAGCCCCCACTAAAGTGTATTAGGTTACCCTGCAACCTAGGTAGCAGTTAAAGCAGGATCAAACCAAGAGTGACGGCTTTCCAATCAATGTATTGCCATTGAGTGCCATTAGGAGAAGCACTAATTTCTGATGATACAGATGATTCACTCTTATCGTGGTGAACAACGCTTTAGATCCCAGGGGCCAGAATAAGTTAGTCTCTGGTTAACAGACCCTAGGCGTAAAGGTAATAGGACTGAATCAACCCAGCAACAAAACTGGGCTGATGTGTAATGCATAAGAGGTGGCATTATACTGTACTTGAAAGTAAGTCACTCATTGAACCCGTCGAAAGTAAGTCACTCATTGAACCCGTCTTTTCCACGATACATATTACCTAATCTGCGAAGCTATCGGGCTTGAGAAGTATTGATAGAAAAATATGAACAAAAAATATATTGCCTTTTTTAGCGTCTGTTTGAGATCCCGCCCTTGTTTGGGAGGACATTTGTCCTCCCTTTTGACGAGTGAAGAGAGATACCATCCTTTTATCCACTAACATTCAATGAAAAGGACTTAATATGGAGCTGATCTCCTTATTCGATATCAATAATACCTTGCTACACATTCCGATTGGCACAGGTTATGACATGAGCTGGATCGAAGCTATTGGCACCATTTTCGGCTTACTATGCATCTGGTTTGCCAGCCAAGAAAAAACCATTAACTACCTGTTTGGTTTAATTAACGTGACCCTTTTTGCGGTGATTTTCTTTCAAATCCAACTTTATGGCTTACTTCTGCTGCAGTTGTTTTTCTTCTGTGCCAATGTGTACGGCTGGTATGCATGGACAAGACCCAATGCGGCGGGAGATTTGCTCGAAGTTCGTTGGTTAAGTCAGAAAAAAATGCTCATCACCGCCAGCCTCTGCGTGTGTGCGATAGCCCTGTTAACACTTTATATTGACCCATTTTTCTTCGCGTTAGCAAACATCGCCGTCGATAGCATGAACCTATTTGGTGCCAACTTATCTGAACCAGTATTAGAACCGGATGCGTTTCCGTTCTGGGATTCAACCATGACCGTATTATCGATTGTCGCACAAGTTCTCATGACTCGGAAATACGTTGAAAACTGGGTACTTTGGGTTGTCATAAACATCATCAGTGTCGGCATCTATGCGATGCAAGGGGTGTATGCGATGTCATTACAATACGCTATCCTAATGTTTATCGCAGCCAATGGCACTCGCGCATGGGCACAAACAGCAAAACGGAACCGCGCATCAAACGAAAAATCGGTCAATGAGGCCGTCGCATGAGTAAACAACCCCATTTATGTGTTGATCCAACCCAAGTGGCTGAGCGAGTCATCGTTTGTGGTGAACCTGATCGTGCCGATCGCATTGCTGCATTGCTCAATAACGGAGAACGTATCGCAGAAAACCGTGAATTTCGCTTATTCAATGGACAATACCAAGGAAAAGCGATCACGGTGTGCAGTACCGGGATTGGCGCACCGTCGATGATTATTGCGGTTGAGGAGCTGGCACAATGTGGCGCACGCTACCTTGTGCGGGTCGGCTCAGCGGGTGCATTACAGCCAAATATCCAACTTGGCCAACTGATCGTTGCGGAAGCTGCCGTGCGTGATGATGGAGGCTCAAAAAGTTATATCGATTCGACTTACCCTGCCTACGCCAGTTTCAATTTACTTCAAGGGATTAATGGTTATTTGCAAACACAAAACAGGCCTTACCATATGGGAATCGTCCGTTCACACGACAGTTTTTATACCGACAATGAAGAAGCCTTATGTCATTACTGGCATGGAAAAGGCATCCTAGGGGCGGATATGGAAACGTCAGCACTATTTACCGTCGGTCGTTTACGCGGTTTACAGGTAGCATCTGTACTCAATAACGTCGTTTGTTATCAGCAAGATGTAAAAGAAGGAGTCAACCAATACGTGAATGATAACAAGGACATGATGGACGGAGAAAAACGCGCCTGCTTGGCTGCACTAGAAGCCCTTGTAAACCTGTAGTGTGGTAATCCGCCCCACCAAAGCGAAATGGTCTCTTCAGACACCGTTTCTATAGCCAGCCCACTGAAATTACAGGTAGGTGGCAAGTGAATCCCCAATCGCATAGACAGACGATGCGATTGGGGGTGAACGAGCGTAGCTAACACCGCTGCAGCGTCAGGTAACAAGGAGATACATCTGGTAAGCTCTCATTATCAACCGTAGAGGAGTGACATTGAGCAATAAGAAACGTACTCTTTACCTTCTTAATCGACAGTAATCATGAACTATGAGAATCAGCCCCTATCCCACTGGCCGTTTCGCGACTTATTTGACAAAACAAGCCAAAGCTTTTCGAGATCTCATCTACCGCTGCCAAATAAACAGCTACTATGTTGATGCTGGCACAGCCATACTGCGTCAAGGCGAACAGCTCGAACAAATTTTTGTCGTGCCTGTCGGCCGCGTTTCAATGAATATCATCGCCGTGAATGGCCGACGTTTTCAACTCGGTGAAGTTAATTGTGACCACCATATCTTTGGTGAAATGGAATTTTTTACCGAAACACCGTGCCAGTGGACCGTCACCGCCGATGAACACTTACAAGTCGATCTCATTTGTATTCACCGTTTAATGCAAGCATTGCAACAACAGCCTGAGATGATGGTTTTCTTTGCCTCGGCATTAGCTGAGGATTATCAAGACTCTATGGCGATTTATACGAGCCGCTTACTGCACCCTATCGCTTACAACATTGCCTTTGATTTACTTCAACAAAAACAACATTCCGTAACGCTAGGAGGGTTTGACAAGGTGAATCAGGAAGCTGAACGCTTTGGTACTTCAAGTCGAGTATATAGACGTGCGGTAAAAGAACTGATCGAAAGAGGACTAATCACCAAACAAGGCAACCGCTTAGCCATTGTGAATGAACCGCAATTACGTCGTTTTCTAGGGTCTGTTGACCCGAGTGAGTAAAGCGGCAGCATTAAATATGGCTTCTTTAGTACTGACATCAAGAACGTTTATTTTATTAAAACGCTCCGGATCGTTTATCGCAACATCATGAGCAAAAATAACCAATTTGGCTTGTGCAATATCTTTCTCTGTAATCCGGTTAATCACTCCATTTGCCCCCTGTGTTTCAACCTTAATTTTAATGCCAAGTGCACAAGCGGCTTTTTCTAAGGATTTCGCTGCCAAAAACGTATGAGCCACCCCAGAAGGACAAGAGGTAACCGCTAGTACATCGGCTTCGCCTTCTCCATACACTGACGTATAAGCGGGAGAACCTGGCATATAGTATCGCTCTTCTACCACGTTTTTTTTCAAAGCAATAACAATCATCGCCGTCGTCACAGAACCGGCCACTGTACCGACGAGGTAGCCGATTTTCCCATCAATGACCGGCAATACGATCCAACCGCCCCACGGTGCATGATTCATCACCTGAAACATAAACCCAAGCACATTCCCAACAATTCCGCCCGCAACAATAGCAGGTAACACGCGGGCCGGATCGGCAGTGGCAAAGGGAATGGCACCTTCACTAATACCAATCATACCCATAATGCCAGCCGCTTTTCCGGCTTCGCGCTCTTCACGCTTAAATTTATGCGGTGATAACAACGTCGCAAGAGCCATTCCTAATGGCGGTGTGCAAATAGCGATTCCAACCCCACCCATCAGCCATGGCTGAGTATTCACTTGTGTCTGCGCAAACAAAGTGGCAACTTTATTAATCGGGCCGCCCATATCAAATGCAGTCATTGCTCCAAGCACAGTACCCAGCATAACTTTTCCGGAGCCTGCCATTTCCGTCAGCCCATTATTCATCGCCGTCATGGCACTTGCGATGGGTACTCCCATCACCCACATCACCGCGCCACAAGTCACGAAAGTACCGACGAGGGGATAAATAAAGATAGAGCCGAGTGATATCATGCTATCGGGTAACCGAATTTTTTTGAGTAACCACACAACCCATCCGGCCAAAAAACCCACGATGATCGCACCAAGAAATCCGGTGTTGTAATGGCTTACCGCAATCCAAGACCCGATCATGCCGGGTGCAAGCCCCGGCTTATCAGCAATTGAATAAGCAATATAACCGCCCAGCACAACCGTAAATAACGTTAAACCGGCCATTCCCATTTGGGCGATATCGGCGAGAACGCCTTCTTGCGGCACACCACCATGGCCAGAGATCATCACGGATAATGACAGCAAAACACCACCTGCAACAATAAACGGGATCATATGTGAGGTACCAAACAACAAATGTTCTTTGATCCGTCCGAGCTTTTGTGCCCAAGGGCTTAATGGCTGCTCGCTCACATCAAAAATCGCTGGCGAACCTTGTTCTGACGTCTCTGTTAGCATTGCGAACGCTTCTGCACATGATTGAGCCGCTTTAAGCTTTTCCACAAAGCTCTCTTCAATAATTTTAGTGGAAATTTGTGCCAATACTTCAATATGGTGGTGGTCATCCCCAACGGGTGAAGCCAGCATAAAAAAAACCTCCGCTCGCTCGCCATTCTCAGCACCATAATCAATCCCAGTACGGCTAATACCCACAGCAACCGCAGGCTTAGCAACGGCACGACTTTTCGCGTGCGGAATCGCAATTCCATCATCAAAGCCCGTATTCCCTATCTCTTCCCGCTGCCAAATATCGGTTAAAAACTCGCTTTGACTGGTTAATTTCCCAGCCGCACCAAGCAGACCGACCAGTTCTTTGAACACTTCATCTTTGGTTTGAGCCTTCAATTCTAAACAAATCGTATCTAGCTCGATTAAGTCGGTAATATCCATCAATTGTTGTTCAATATTCACGCTCGAATGTATCCTTATAGGCGTTTACCCTGTGCGATGAAGAGCAAAAATGGCTCTCTATGGGTAAGGTTGCTGTGATCACCTGCACGTTAATTGTGCATAGATTAACCAGCCAACTCGCTTGCAGCTATAGGACTAAGGAAACATCAACTGGATTAATGTAACATGATGAGCAAACTGTGATAGAACACCAATGTTTATCGGTTATCGATTCATGCCATCGGTTGTTGTTGTGTTAATATTTACCAAAAATCATTGGATAGTTCATGAAGATTGTCGCAGTCACCGCATGCCCTACAGGCATTGCTCATACCTATATGGCGGCCGATGCTTTGATGAAAGCAGCGCCTAAATATAACGTACAAATCAAAGTTGAAACTCAAGGCGCAATGGGCATCGAAAATCAGCTCACGCCCCATGATATCGCCCAAGCGGATCGCGTTTTGATCGTCTCTGACATTGATATTGAACAACCAGCACGTTTCGAAGGGACACATCAAGTTCAAATCCCGATTGAAGATGTATTACTTAATGTCGATAAAGTATTTCTCCTCTATTGCCGCGATTAACCACTGCCAAGTGGCTGAGCATCAAAGCTGCCGTTTTCATGCGGAGAAATAACCGATGAACGAATATCAAATTACTTTTTTTGTTGATAACAACACTGCACGGGCTCATATCGTTCAGCCCCTCAATCGAGTGGTAAAAAAATTCAAAAGCACCTTGCATATCATCAACATAACTCGCAATCGCGTGGCACAATTAAGCAAATCCTTAGCTATATTACAGGTTGGATTACAGCAAAACGACCTGTGCCAAATCACAGCCATAGGCATTGATGCCGAGCTGGCTTGCTTCGTTATCAAAGACATCATGGCAGAATACTTTACGGTTGTTGGCTCACAAATCAACTATGAGTTTTCCAGCCAATTGGCCGAACGTCTACCACAGATCAGCCCACCCTGTGACATTAAATGGCTTTACGCCAACGCACACACAGCGTTGACTAAGTTTGAATGTTTAAAAGGATTGGCTCAATTAATTCATCCCATTCATCCAGATGAACTGCTCCTTGCGTTTATTAAACGAGAGGAGCGATCTTCCACATGTGTGATACCAGGGATCGCTCTGCCTCATGTTATGTTTGCAGGCGTTGAGCACATTAGCGTTGCTGTCATTGCCAATCAAATCCCGATGGATTGGGCGTCAAAAATGGGCAATGTCCATCTTGCCATCGCACTGGTCATGCCGGAAAAACCCTCTCGAGAACAGATCATCGCTGCGACAAATCTCACCCGTAACTTATTAACTGATCAAATGGCAGAACGCCTGCTACTGACGAAAAGTCGCGTTGATTTACAAGCATTGCTAATGTACGCTATGTCTCGCCTACTAGCTTGATTAATAAAGCTTTTTATTTCTCTTGGTCAAATTGAGCCACGGTATTGAGTTGGGGTTTTCCCTGTGCGATTTTTAAACACACGACAAAAATAGTTCACATCTTTAAAACCACAACGGACAGACACTTCATTCAGTTTAAAGTTATATTTTTTCAGCATAAACTTTGCGCGCTCAACCCTAACCCAAGTAATGTAATCAGCTAATGTCATGTGACCTTGTTGCCGAAAAAGGCGCGACAAATGATTGGATGAAATACTAAACCGAGCAGCAATACTGTCACGGGTAATTGGACGGTGAAAGTTCTCTTGAATATAAATACAAATACCTTGATACAAATCTTGCACACGGCGGCTCGACTGCTGCTCAATCGGCGCATCCAACATTGTTTTGGCATATTGTAATAGGGCTTGTAACAAAAGCTCATCCATCGGCTTTTTTATATTCTCACGAGCCAGCGAACTAAGCGCCTCTAAGAGGTTATCAATCGCAAACCCAGAACGGGTCTGAATACTGTGTTTTTGAATATCGTAAAAAGTCGCCTCACCTTTACGTTTGCTTACTAAGCTCAGACCAAGCTGACGACGGCCAAACAGAATGCTCAATACCGAACAATCTGTATCCCAATCAGGCTTATTCCAACAGTTTGGTGGAATAAAAATGGCGTCTCCACTTTTGGCAACAATATGGCTGACTTTTCGATGATCATCTTCCATTTGATTAATATATTCCCCACTTAACACCAACTCTAGACGCGGAAAATTGACTTGATAGCTAAATTTGGGGGGGGTATGAAAATCACCTGCGAACCAAATATGATGAAAGGGTTCCCTTTCTTGTAAGACCGCTGAAATTAACTCATTAAAAATCATTTGCTCATACCCTATCTATTGGGGACTATTTTTTTAGGTATACACTGGGCTGAATTTTTGTACTACAGAACAAAATCACACTTCACCAACAAGGTTATAAAAATCCAGTTACTGAATCAATTTTCTAGATAAAACCCGTCGCCAATTCCACTCTCGAAACGAGTGATAAGGTTGATGAACTCTATATAATAATTTTCCCACAAATCACCGCTGCAATAAAAATACAGTAGATGATCTGAATCACACTCTTACTAGTGAGTTACAATTATCCAGTAAATGCATTATTTATTCACTACCCTGAATTGAGCACAACTTTGACAATGCACTGAAATAACAATGATCGTTACAGGGGTTATTCATGATCACCAAACTCATTAATGAAAATTTAATCAAGCTTGATCTTCAAGCCACGAGCAAAGAAGAGGTGTTTAAAGAACTCATTGAAGTTCTCTATGCTCAAGGTCGCATCTCAGACCAAGCACAATTTTTAACAGATATTCAAGCACGTGAAGCGTTGGGCAACACAGGATTTGAAGAAGGGGTTGCGATCCCGCATGCCAAAAGTGCCGCCGTCATTGAGCCGGCGGTGGTGATCGGTGTTAGCCAATCAGGTATTGAGTACGGTGCTGATGATGGGCTACCTTCTAAATTATTTTTCATGATCGCCTCACCCGATGGTGGCGATAATCACCATATTGAAGTGCTTGCTGAACTCTCATCAAAATTAATTGAAGATGGCTTTATTGATGCCTTTGTTAACGCATCCAATAGCCAGCAAGCGCTGGCGTTGCTGTTAACCAAACAAGAATCACAACAACCCACACTCCCCGTAACCAATCAAGGATTCATTATTGGCGTAACGGGCTGTCCTGCCGGTGTTGCGCACACCTACCTCGCTGCAGAAGCACTAGAGAAAGGTGCCGCTGCCATGGGTTATGATATTAAAGTAGAAACGAATGGCTCTATCGGGGTCAAAAATAGCCCAACTGAGCAAGAAATCGAACGTGCCGACGCCATCATCGTCGCCTGTGATAAACAAGTGGACATGAGCCGTTTTGCGGGCAAGCGTGTGGTTAAAACGAATGTAAAAGCTCCTATCCGCGATGCTCAGGCCCTGATTAATGAAGCGTTAAACGCCCCCATCTACCAAGCAGATGCCACCAGCAATACACAAAAATTTGCCGCTGGCAAAGCCTCTCAAGCTCGCTCCGATCTCTACCGTTATTTAATGAATGGTGTCTCACACATGATTCCATTCGTTGTAACAGGCGGTCTACTGATCGCTTTAGCACTGGCAGTAGGCGGTGAGCCGAGTGAAACTGGCATGGCGATTCCGGACGGCAGTATGTGGAATCAAATCCTTAATGTGGGCGTGGTTGCCTTTACTCTGATGATCCCAATCCTTGCCGGTTACATTGCTTACGCCATTGCAGACCGCCCTGCACTCACCCCAGGATTGATCGGCGGCTGGATTGCCAATAACGGATCTTTTTATGGCGCAGATGCAGGCACAGGCTTTATTGGCGCGATCATCGCGGGTCTATTGGTGGGTTATTTCGTCAAATGGATTACATCCATCAACTACCACAAATTTATCCAACCTTTAGTCCCTATTATGATTGCGCCGATCACTGGTTCATTATTCATTGCGGGGCTATTTATCTTCGTAATTGGAGCACCAATTGCGAGCTTAATGGATAGCCTAACCGCACTTCTGACCACCATGAGTACCGGTAATGTGGTATTGCTCGGTATCGTATTAGGCGGAATGGCTGGATTCGATATGGGTGGCCCCTTCAACAAAGTTGCCTTCTTATTCTCGGTCGGTATGATAGCGAGCGGTCAAACACAATTTATGGGGGCAATGGCATGTGCTATCCCCGTCGCACCGTTAGGTATGGCATTAGCAACGGTATTGGGCCGTAAGTTCGCTCTATTTGAAGCATCAGAACAAGAAGCCGGTAAAGCGGCTGGTGCAATGGGTTTGGTCGGTATTTCTGAAGGTGCAATCCCATTTGCCGCGCAAGATCCGATGTCGGTTATTCCTGCCAATATGCTAGGTTCAATGGTTGCGGCAGTCATGGCGTTCTCATTTGGTATCACCAATAGCGTCGCACATGGTGGCCCCGTGGTTGCACTATTAGGTGCAATGAACCATCCCGTGCTTGCACTTCTCTGTATGATCGTCGGTGCAATAGTAACGGCAATAACGTGTGTCACATTGAAGAAAATTCGTAAAACGAAAATGATGCAAGCTACGGCTTAGCCCTAACGATTCTAATGGCTTGGGCAATTTGGTCCAAGCCATGATTTTTTAATGGTGAGATTTTATGTCTGATTTAACAATGTCTAAGGCACAAACGGCCCCAACACAGGCGGGTTATCCCATGTTCTTATTGATGAATAATGTGATTCAAAACTACGCTTGGGGCAGTACAACCTCTGTCAACCAACTGTTTGGGATTGAAAATCCAACCCATGAGCCACAAGCTGAAGTGTGGATGGGCGCGCATCCCAATGGCTGCTCAACCGTCAATATCCACGGTCAAGCCACAAAACTCTCTACGCTGATTGCTCAAGACATGGATGCTTTTCTAGGCACAGAAGTAGCCACTCGTTTTAAAGAACTTCCTTATTTATTCAAAATATTGGCAGCAGAAAAAGCCTTATCTATTCAAGTCCATCCAAACAAACAACAAGCAGAACAAGGATTCGCGTTAGAACAACAACAAGCCATTCCTCTCTCTGCGGCTCATCGTAACTATAAAGATCCCAACCACAAGCCGGAATTGGTCTACGCATTGACTGAGTACCAAGCGATGAATGGTTTTCGATCCATCAATGAGATTATTGGCCATTTTTCTCAGCTTGCTATTTTTGAGCTACAACCGCTATTAGACGAGCTTATCGCTCATCAAACACCTCAAGGCTTAGCGGCGTTCTTTTCTGGCTTATTATCTCTTGAAGGGCAACAAAAAGAAAACGCGCTCACCGCTCTGTTGGTAAAAGCGCGCGAACTAAACTCTCCCCTGTTTAGCCTCATTGCGACACTGGAAAAACAGTATCCGAATGATATTGGCCTATTTGCACCCTTATTGCTTAATGTGATCACACTACAACCCGGTCAAGCGATGTTTTTAGATGCCGAAACGCCACATGCCTATCTCCAAGGGACAGGTCTTGAAATTATGGCAAACTCTGACAACGTCTTACGCGCAGGCTTAACCCCTAAATATATTGATGTACAAGAGTTAATCGCTTGCACTCGTTTTACCGAAAAACCATCCGATAGCTTATTACTCGACCCCATTGAACGTGATGGTATCTTGGAATATCCCGTGCCAGTGAACGATTTCAAATTTGCTATCATTACCGCCTCAAACCACAATGCATTTGATGTGCAAAGTGCTGAAATCCTACTTCCGTTAGAAACCACCTTAGTGCTCACTCATGCAAACGGTGAAACCTGTGTGGTAGAGAAAGGCCGCTCCGTGTTCATTCCAGCTTATGCCAAACATTACACGATGAGTTGTACTGGCCGAGTTGCTCGCGCATATAGCGAGTAATCGACAAACTATACCCAAACAACGTGGAGTTACAGGTAGGCGGCAAGTGAGTGAATCCCCATGAGCATAGACAGGCTATGTGATTGGGGTGAAAGAACGTAACCAACCCCCCTGCACAGGGCGTCCGCATGAATGGTTAGAATTTAGCCGCCAACTTAAATCCAGCTAACAAGACTTGCTCCAAGAAGCCGGGGTTCATCATGCAACGCTTCTGCTTCATTGGCACACTAATTTTGGTTGGCTCAGCTCTTAGCATGTTAAGCGCCATGTGTCTTAACCCTGCCAAGTTTTCAGCTGCGTTTTCTCGGTAAATCTGACAAGCATCTTCCCGCATGCTCACATCTAAAATCCAATGCATTGACTCAATGCCCCAGTGGGCTCGAATAGCATTTCCAGCTTGCTCCGGAGTCAGGTCAGCTGAACTTATGTAGTAGCGGTACTCCAACACTGGTGCTTTGCCTTTTGCGGCTCGGTAATTTTCAACCATGACTATACTGCTTAGTCGGCTCCACGTAGAGAAGTCACCCTCCAACTCGCAGGCCTTGAGTACATGGCAAGTTCGTGCTTCAACACGGCCTTTCTGTTTCTCGATGTGATAGGTGTTTTTTTCAATCGGAGCACGACGGTGTGGGGCGAAGGCGGCCTGTACGGCTGCCGACAACTTGCCTTGGTTCCCCTTTACTG
>NZ_WXWH01000002.1:0-52308 GCF_009904905.1 Vibrio sp. V30_P3S12P165
AATAGCTGTCTATGGATTTTTATTTCAGAAAATAAGAAAATTAATATGAAAAAGACACTAACTTCTGCATGTCTCATTTTATCTTCATTGTTTAGTATTCCTTGTTTTGCTAAAAATAATGATGGTAACTGGATTGAAAATTATTTAGATCCAAATAATGGCAGTGAACTATCACGATTTACGGATTATGAAAATAATACGCGATGGTATTATAATTTAAGGCTTCAAGGTACAACGAATATGGGAAATAGTAGTGATAATAGATCCAGTTCGTTAGAAGCAAGCCTAAGGCTCAGAGGAAAAACGATGTTTACCGATGACTTAGGTTTTACTGGTGATTTTTGGTTAAAAGCGAAGGAGATTTATAGTACTTTTGATGGAGAAAGAACCAATAGCTACGATGATCTTGATGAAAGTGCGACATGGGAAAATTTAATCATTGGTATTGAATCTGATAAATATGGTGCGTTGGTCTATGCTAAGCATACGGCGACATGGGCTGTATTTTCTGCCGACATTGGTATGCTTGGTCAAAATAATATACAAGCGGATGCCGGTGGTAAAAATGCAGGGAAAATTATATATAAGAATAATTTTGATAATAACCTATTTATTCATGCGAGTTACGATTATAATTCAAAAATTTCTGGTTTAGATATTGGTTATCAAACAGAAAATATTTATCCTTTCATTGCAGATGCTTACGGAATTTATTTTTCTATTCATAATGGACAGCCTTTCTTAAATACAGGATATAATAGTTCAATTATTGGTAACGTTGATATCAATAGTGACATTAAATCAGATACTGCGCTCAATAGACATAGTGATGACTTATTGACCTATTCTTTGAGTGGTTACAAACAATTTGGCTTTAATGGTCGTTTGGGTACCGTTATTTCTTATTCAGAACGAGAACACGGAGAAACGAAAGCGGAGGTTAGAGAAAGGGGCTATACGACAGGTGGTTTGGGCTTTTCTGCTTCGGCCACTTATCAATATTTTCCTGAGGGGCTTAAGGGGTGGGGGCCTGTTGTGACCGTCTCTCATGATGAATTCACAGATAAGTTTGTCCCTCAAATTCAATATTGGTTTGAACCACAAGTTCGTCTGTGGGTTGGACATGTACTAACTTCTCATGGGGAAAATACCACACAAGCTGAATTCCAGGTTGATTTTTAAGGATTTAATATTAAAAGCTTTTTAAATTGGTGTTTACACTCTATTCTTTTTGATTCTTGATCACAAAGTGAGTAAATAATATTACTGCTTAGTATCTGGGATAAATCGTTAAAATGACATTCGTTGAATATTATGACGCAGTGAGTTTGGTCAGAAATAGTGATAGTCTTTATTATTTTTTAGTTGATTAGTCCTAGTAATCGGGAGGCTGCCTTTAGCCTGTCTTTCATGCACAAATCCCTCGATGAAAATCTGGGGGATTTTTTAATTTAGCTGATAAATCTCGAACTGATCTATTTTGATATAACTACAAGGTCAGTTACGATGTTTTCAACAAGTTTAAAACAATGGGCATCAGAAATATTTTCTGGGCCTACATCAATTTGGAGACCATTTAAGGGAAGCAAGTTTGATGCTGGGTTATTTGCTTCTCCGCACCTAGCTAATTGTCGAGATTATTTCATGTAATCATCAGGGGATTCCTCAGTACTTTACCTAAACACTTAATCAACACGCTACTGGTGAACGCTTACAGCTCAACGGCTTGTCTATAAATCGTTTATTTACCCGTTTCGTTAGCTTAATTACTAATTCATAGGCGATGGTGCCAATATGATTGGCGACATGCTCTATTGGCAAATTTTCGCCCCAAAATTCTGCATTATCGCCGATATTATCTTGTAACTCTGGACCGAGATCAACCGTGATCATGTCCATAGACACGCGTCCGACAATTGGCACAAAACGGCCATTAATATAAACCGGTGTTCCTGTGGGCGCGGAGCAAGGGTAACCATCTCCGTAACCCATGGCTATCACTCCTATATGCGTATCTCGTGGTGATGTCCAAGATTGATTGTAGCCAACCGGATGTTGGCTCTTGTGTTCGCGAATAGCGATAAGCTTAGAGCATAGCGTCATGACACAGCGTAAGCCGTGATCTTGACCGGTATCATTTTGATTTGGGCTAATACCGTAAAGCGCAATACCACTACGCATATAGTCAAGGTGGGACTGTGGCCAGTAAAGAATACCTGCGGAGTTAGCAATACTTTTTGCCCCTGCATAATGGGCCGTTTGTGCTAAAAATAGTTCAACTTGCACTGAAGTTTCTGGTAAGGTGAGGTTATCTGCACAACTCAAGTGGCTAATAAATCTGACAGGGCCGCTCAGTTTTTGAGTGGCTTCGAGCTGCGTTATGTAATCGTGCAGTTCACAGGGATGAATACCAAGGCGGTGCATCCCCGTATCCAGTTTTAACCAAACGTTCAAAGGGGCTGATATATGGGTTGATTGAAGATGTGCTAGCTGCTCTTTACAATGAATCACCGTATCCAATTCTAGTGCCGATGCTTGCTGTAAATCTGTTGGGCAGAAGCAGCCTTCGAGCAACAGTATAGGGTGAGCAATTCCTTTTTTTCTCAATTCAAGAGCTTCTTCTATACGAGAAACAGCAAACATATCTGCTTGGGGTAGAGCTTGCGCTGTTTTAAGAGCATCGTGCCCATAGGCATCTCCCTTAAGTACGGCGATGATGGGTTTATTTCCGCATTTTTGCTTAAGCTGCTCATAGTTGTGACGAAGAGCAGCCAAATTGATAACGGCTTCTGCTGTGATCATACATCATTCCTAATTATTTTTTTGCGTACGCCTCCTACTTTAGTTAGAAGGCGTTGATATGATTAATATTCAGCTTTGGCCGGATCTTGTACTGTCTGGCGAGCAAAATAGTGCTTGGTTGCTTGGTAAACGACTGGGCTTAATACACCAAGAGCGATCAAGTTTGGAATGGCCATCATGGCGTTTAACGTGTCACTTAATAGCCAAATCAAGTTGAGTTCCATTATGGCCCCAACGGGAATCACCAAGACGAAAATCACACGAAAGGGGATTATGGCTTTGGTGCCAAAGAGGTAACTGATACAGCGTTCGCCATATATAGACCAGCCAACAATGGTGGTAAAGGCGAAAATAGCTAAACTAATAGTAACTAAATAGCGACCAAACCCAGGAATTACTTGATCAAATGCGGCTGACGTGAGCTCAGCTCCTGTCATTCCCGAGGTCCATTCTCCAGAGATAATAATGACAAAGCCAGTGATGGAGCAGATTATGATCGTATCAATAAACGTTCCCAGCATCGCAATTAAACCTTGCCGTACTGGGTCATCGGTTTGTGCACTGGCATGAGCAATGGGGGCTGAACCTAAGCCTGCTTCATTAGAAAAAATACCTCGTGCGACACCAAAACGAATCGCCATCCATATCGTCGCTCCCGCAAATCCACCTTGAGCAGAAGTTGGAGTGAAGGCTTGTTCTAGCACGAGGGCAACTACGCCTCCGATTTTATCGATATTAAGCAGTAAAATAATTAAGCCGCAAGCAACGTAAGCCATTCCCATTAATGGCACAAGGGCACCGGCAAAAGCCCCGATGCGCTTAATTCCCCCTAAAAGGACGGCTCCTGAAAGTATCATGACAACGAGCCCAACAATCAAAGGAGAAAAGTCAAAGGTTGAGTGCATGACCTGAGCAATCGAGTTAATTTGAACGCCATTACCAATCCCAAAACAGGCAAAGGTACCAAATAAAGCAAATGCGGTTCCGAGCCAAGCCCACTTCTTACCCATCCCATTTTTGATGTAGTACATGGGGCCGCCAACATGGTTCCCATTGCTGTCGGTTTCTCGGTATTTAACGGCTAATACGGCTTCAGAATACTTGGTGGCCATACCCAGTAACGCAGTCATCCACATCCAAAATAGTGCTCCGGGCCCTCCAATAAAAAGGGCAGTAGCAACACCTGCAATATTACCGGTTCCAATCGTGGCTGAGAGGGCGGTCATTAATGCTTGAAAGGGGGGGATTTCACCGTCCTGATTCTGAGCATTTTTTCTGCCTTTCCATAATAGTTTAAAGGCGCGACCAATATTAAAAAAGGGCATGAATTTCAAGCCAATATTTAGATAAATACCAATACCTAATATAATAACGAGCATGGGGAGGCCCCATACAACGCCATTGACTTGGCTAATGAGTTGTTGAATCAGTTCCATCTGTTTTCACCATAAAAAGTTAATTAAATAAGTTATTGCTCACCTTTAGACTGACTAAGCAATTTGCAGACCAGTACGGCGCTTAATCAATTTTTTTCTCGCTGATGAATCCTCTTTATACGTTAAATTTCCATACAAAATAGGTGGATAATCTATCCATGTTTATTTAATGGAGCGGTGCTTTTATAATGTTCTTATTATTTATTTATTTTTGAACGATAATGTTGTTATGGAGTGAGTGGTGTATTGACGGGTTGATGTGAGGATGGAATTTGTTTCTATAAGTTATGGGCTAATAATGCACAACCATGCACTAGAATTAGTCAGAAGTGCACCAAAATGGTTATTTTTAGCCTGTTATTCATCTTTTTATGAAGATGAAAATGAAGAGAGTGATAAATGTAATCAGGGAATGAGAGGGTTATCACGATTTATTAAAATTTATAGAATGAAATATTATTGGTTTAAATCACTGGTTTTATTTTCAGGAGGACTGTTTACATAAAACTCTAGGGGAATAGAATGAAATTGTATTATTAGTATTTATGTTTTCAATTTGGAGTTTTGTGTTGATATCGTGTTTATTGTTGGTGTTTAATGAATTTTAGGGTTTTTCGTATTGATTTCTCTTTGTGAGTAATTATTCTGTATTTTTGAGTTTTTATTCTTTATTTTGCATTTTTAATGCATTTCTTCTTGATTTTTCTTTACGGATTTTCATTTTTGTCACAAATTTTGCACTGTAATGTTTAGTGAGGGATGAAATTAATCACTATTCTAATTTAATGACTCTTTGTGGAGAAAATCGAGATGGAACTTAAACAACCTTATTTACTCTTTTTAGGTGATGCTGCCGATGCGCTGGCCGCGAAAGTGGCGCAAGGAATTAAAACCTGGCGTCCAGAGTATTGTATTGGTCAATATCGTTTGGCGGGATGCAATGCTGATGTCGGTTTAGAAGAGATGGATATTACGCAAGCCGTTAATCGAGGTGCAAAAACTTTGATTATTGGTGTGGCTAACCGAGGGGGGCTGATTTCTCAAGAGTGGATCTCGGTGTTGTTGACGGCTATCGAAGCTGGAATGGATATCGCGGCGGGATTGCATAACAAATTGGCGGATATTCCTGAATTGGTAAGTGCGGCTGAGAAAAAAGGCACTCGGTTATCGGATGTGCGTTATCCGACTCAGGTTTACCCCGTTGCAAATGGTAAAAAACGTCAAGGTAAGCGCGTGTTGACGGTGGGAACCGATTGCTCTGTGGGTAAAATGTATACGGCTTTAGCGTTAGAAAAAGAGATGAAAGCTCGTGGTATGGAGGCGGATTTTCGTGCGACGGGGCAAACGGGCATTCTTATTACCGGTGGGGGTGTGAGTGTGGACTGCGTGGTCGCCGATTTTATTGCAGGTGCTATTGAGACCATTACGCCGGAGTCGACAGAAGAGCATTGGGATGTGGTTGAAGGTCAAGGATCTATCTTCCACGCCTCTTATGCTGGCGTGACAACCGGCCTTATTCATGGTTCACAACCCGATGCCTTAGTGCTTTGCCATGAGCCAACCCGTACGCATATGCGAGGCCTTCCTGAGTATCTTCTTCCTGATCTAAAACAATGTATGGAAGCGAATTTAGCCACCGCTCGTGTGACAAATCCGGCGGTAAAATTTGTGGGGGTTTCTATTAATACATCAGCAATGCAAGAAGAGGAAGCCTTGGCCTATATGGACAAAGTGGAATCGGAGCTTGGGCTACCGGTTGTGGATCCTTTTCGTCAAGGAGTCGCTCGGGTTGTTGATAAGTTAGCGGAGGTCTAATGGAGGTTTATCTGCATACCCACAGTTGGCCGATCCAAGGCAGTTTTACCATTGCCCGTGGCAGTAAAACCTGCGTCAATACGATAATGGTTGAAATGAAAAGTCAAGGAGGAGTGGGGCGTGGTGAATGCGTTCCCTATGGTCGGTATGGTGAATCTATAGAGAGCGTATTAGCGCAAATCGCGTCGGTAATTCCAGAGATAAAAGCAGGGTTAACACGGGGTCAGTTGCAGGAGAGGCTGCCCTCGGGGGCCGCGCGTAACGCGATTGACTGTGCGATGTGGGACTTAGAGTGTAAGTTATCGAATCGGTCGATTTGGGATATAACGGGTATTCAAGCGAGTCCATTAACAACCGCTTATACCTTGTCGCTTGATACACCGTTAAACATGGAACAGGCAGCGAAAGATAATGCACATCGCCCCCTGTTAAAATTGAAACTGGGTGGTCCGGAAGATCTTGCCCGAGTGCAAGCCGTTCGCCGTGGAGCGCCGAGTGCGAGGATCGTGCTTGATGCTAACGAAGCTTGGACGTCTGACATTTATTTAGCCTTGATCCCTGAGTTGGAAACATTGGGGGTTGCGATGATTGAGCAGCCGTTTCCTGCTCATCAAGATCAAATACTTGCGCATTTACCACGTCCTATTCCTCTCTGTGCGGATGAATCTTGTCATGATCGAGCGAGTTTACCCGACATTATCGGACGGTACGACATGATCAATATTAAGACGGATAAAACAGGTGGATTAACCGAAGCGCAGGCTTTAAAAGCGGAAGCAAGCGCCGCCGGTTTAAGTGTCATGATTGGCTGTATGCTTTCCTCTTCATTGAGTATGGCCCCTGCATTTGTTGTGGCGCAAGGGGTGGATATGGTGGATTTAGATGGGCCTCTGCTGCTGGCTCAAGATATTGAATCTGGTTTTGAATTTGAGCGCAATGTGATGTTGCCTTTCAAGTCTGAATTATGGGGTTAAAGGAAAAGTGATGGAACGGATAGTTTATTTAAATGGTGAGTACGTGAAAGAGTCGGCGGCAACCATTTCAGTGTTTGATCGCGGCTTTTTATTTGCAGATGCCGTCTATGAAGTCACCGCGGTGTTAAAGGGAAAATTGATCGATCACTCTGGGCACTTAGCCAGACTCGAACGTTCTGCCAGAGAGCTTGGGATAAGGCTGCCAGTGACAGGAGACGAGTTAACGAAAATTCAGCGTACACTGATTGAAAAAAATGGCTTGGTCGAAGGGGGCGTTTATCTTCAGTTAACGCGTGGCTCAGAAGGTGATCGAGATTTCTCTTATAGTGAAGAGATTCAGCCGACTCTTGTGTTATTCACACAAGCACGCCAGTTGATTGAAAGTCCGAAAGTTAAAACGGGTATTGAAGTGATTTCTATCGACGATATCCGCTGGCGTCGTCGTGACATTAAAACCACCAGTTTACTCCCCGCTTGCATGGCAAAGCATGCTGCACATTTGGCAGGTGCTGAAGATGTATGGATGATCGAAGAGGGGTTTGTGACCGAAGGGGGATCGAGTAACGCTTACATTGTTACTAAAGAAGGAACCTTGGTCACGCGTCCTCTGAGTCATAATATTCTTCATGGAATAACACGAGCTTCACTCATGGCTCTCGTCAAAGAATATTCGATGTTGGTTGAAGAACGGTTTTTCACTATCGAAGAAGCGTATGCCGCCCAAGAAGCTTTTATCAGTTCGGCTACCACGTTCATTTGGCCCGTGGTAGCGATTGATGGTAAGCCAATTGGTGAGGGTAAACCCGGTGAGATTTCACTGATATTACGCGACATCTATATCAAGACTGCTCTTGAGTTCGCTCAATAAATTTATGAGCTATGCTCTTTCGTGATTTCACCCAGCTTTGCGCTGGGTGCGTTGCGTCGAGTTTAATATTGGCATGGCGAAGCTGAATCAAGGTTTGTTTCCCAACATGGATTTCTTCAATTATTTCAGATCAGCAACAGTTAAATAAACTGGCCGAAATGCTATTGTTTGTCATTAGATTTATAGCCTTTTCTACACATTGACCAAAGCGCATAGTAGGCTATCCAATTGGAACAACTCATCAGGAATTAGCAGAGCTAACTTGCTGTCAGATGTGGTGAAAAACACGGTGATGATTGCCAAAACAGTCGAGAAAATCCGCTGAGCTGTAGTGTGAATCGCATGTAGAAACTGACTTAGCACTACGTTTAGTGGTCAGTCAGATTCAAAATAGAAGCGAATAAAAAGGCACAATACACCAATGAAATCCTGATCATCATTGAGAAAAATTGCCATGGTTAAACAGCTTCGCGATTACATTCATGCTTGCTTGTTAACTTAATTCTTATTCGCTATCAGCTGGCGGATCTCATTCAGTCCACCTGCATTATGGATACGAGTAAAACCTTGTTTAATCAATTGTTGTTTGGCGATATTAGAACGGTTGCCTGTTCGGCAATAGAGTACGATTGGTTGATCTTTGGTAAATTGTATTCGGCCAGAACTAATAATTTCATTTAGTGGGATATTCAGCGCTGACTCTAGATGTTCTTGTTTAAATTCCTGCTCGGTGCGAACATCAATCAATACAGCACCTTCGGTAATCATCGACCAAGCTATTTCCGCGCGAGGTGAGGAAAATGCTGTTGTTGGCAGCAAGATTAAGCTTAAGGTAGGGCCAATCCAAGCCAATAAATAATTTCGCATGTTTATCCTTAATCGTTAGCAATCCATAAAGAAAAATAAATAAAATGGGGTTGATATGATATATTCTAGTTGAAGTTACTGTATGGAACCCTTTAGTTCTGATTGATTTTATATTAGTGATGGTGGGTTTCAATAATACAGAATTGATTTTCACTGATGGTTGTATTTTTTACCGTTAATCAACAATCCGTTAATTAGTTTAGTTTATTTTATTCTCACCGCCAGAACTTGACTCAATTGTAAGGTCATGAAAATGTTATTTAAACTCAAGGGAAGAGAAAGTGCCAAAGAACTTAAATAGCGCCTCAAGCTCTTCAAAATTATCGTTATTTCGAGAGACTTTTTGTACAAGAAACAGCAGTAATTCGACAAACAAGAAGCCGATCGTGCGGCTGTGAAAGATGGAGTCAACATCACTAGGCAAAACAAACTGTACGTTACTGTAGATACCATAAGGATTTGAGTATGTGTTAGTTACCATGGCGACGAAGGCGTGTTTGCTATTGAAATATTTAGTGATATCCAAGACAACTGGATTGAATCGGTAATAAGAAAAAGCCACTAAGACATCATTGTCGCTAATGCCCAGCATTGCCTTGGGTAATTCACTTTTGTCTAAAGGTAACAAAACCACATTAGAGCGGCTGTATTTAAGCAAGGTTGAAAAATGCAAAGCTAAAGAATGTGAGGAAGCGGGGCCAACCACATAAATTATACGCTTTTTATCAGCAATTTTTTGTGAAAGCTTATCGAGATCCTCGATATTCAATTCCTGATAGAACTGATCAATAAGTTGGGTGATATTACCAATATAGCGTTGAGCTTCTGTCTCGACATCAATTTCTTGATTGAAAAGCTTCGATTTATTAGCCTCGATTGGAGCAATCATATTATGGGTTATCAGCTCTTTTTTGAGTGCATTCTTAAATGCTGCATAACCAGTAAAGCCCAGCTTATTTAAATACCGTCCTATGGTTGCTTTGCTGACTTGTGCTTTTTGAGCCAGATCGATGATGCCATAGTAAGAAAGTTCTTCAAAATGGCCAACGATAAAAGCGTGTAAATTGGCTTCTGACTCTGTTAGGACTTGAACCTGCTCTGCTAGCAGTTTGTAGGTGTTTAAATTGAGGTTATCTCTCATATACGCCGTTAAGGATGTTCACTATTGAAAAAGAAGCTTATCACAAGAATGGGTTCTGTTTGATTTTTCTGTTTTGAAATTTGAGCCTAGTAAAAGAAGTGGGCTTAACTTTTTAGGTCAGAAGAGTTAAGCCTCATATTGTCTAGTGATTCATTTGATAGTCTTGGACGACATCCCAAGCAACCGTTTGTAGCTTCTGTGCTGTTTCTGTTGGCATATCCGTGTCAGTTGGAGCTGCACCGCCAACGGGAGATTGATTGTACAAGGTGGCAAAAAATACGCATGCCGCTAAGTAAGTTCCCGCGAGCGATGGATGTTTACCATCACTATGATAAAGGACGATCTCAGGATGGCGCTTCATGCTTTGCTCAAAGGCTAAACCCACCGGCGCAACATATCCGCCGGTTTTTTTTGCGATATCTTGATAAGCCTTGGCAAGTGCGTGTGTTTGCTCAGGGTGTGATTCTTGAGCCCACGTCATGAAATAAACTACTTTAGAACCAGCATCATGCGCGATGTTCGCCATGGTTTTTGCCGATTGCTCAAAGTATTCTCGTGAAGAGGCTTTTTTAGTAATAGGCTCCATTGAATTACCTTGAAATATGACCACGTCCCACTGTTTTAACGTATTTTGAAAACGAAGGTTTTGCTCATGCCAACCTAAGCGGCCACTTGAAATTGTGATACCTCGATAACTGTAGCCTTTTGCATTATTGGGTAACAAAGACCGCGTTAAATCACGTAGTCGAGTATTTAAGTTATTGTTGTAGTGGGTATAGGAGTTTCCGTATATCGCAATGACTTTGTTATCACCGTCCATTTTTGCTGTTGGTGATGGTGCGATAAGTGTATCGGCATGAGCAGCAAAGCTACTTATTGCTAATGCCGTACTGAGTAGAGTGGTTTTAAATAGTTTGTTCATCACAAGTCCTTAGAAGTCGTAACGCAATCCAAGCGTGATTGAATCGTCATCACTGTCTTTATTTTTAGAGGCAAGTTCTCGGTCATAGGTTAAAGATAGGTAAGTGCGTCGGGCAAGAGTCCATTGACCTTCAATACGCCAATCTTCTTTTTCATAAACGTCTTGGTCTTTTTCATCCAAGAAGCTGTATCCGGCAAGAACGGTGAAGCGATCCCATTTGTAAGAAATGATTGAATCCATACCAAAGTATTTGTCGTGATTACCGCTATTTTGCTTGATGTCAACATAGTCAGCCGTTACACCAAATTTGAAATCATTCCATCCTAGTTCGATACCGGCCATGATTTGATCGTGCTGCTTGCGTGATGTTCCAGTCGCTTCATCCTTGCGCTTATACCGACTAACGGCAAGAGCAGGGGACAGTTTGAAACCATTGCCTTTATAGTTCATTCGATAACTCGCCATTATCCCGTTATCAAGGCGATCATTCTCGCCATTTCCCATCACATAAGCGACTTGAACTTCATGAATGCCAAAGTAGCCGTTGTATTGTAAAGTTGCGTCTTGGCGGTTGTACTTGTAAGAAGTATCAATGGACGAGATACCATAGTTGTAGATACCGGGAGTGTAGTTTTTGTATTTATCGGTCATCTTCATCACTTGATACATTGGGTTTTTAGTTCGGCCAAAGATCACCATGCCCCAATCGTCATTTTCGATGCCTAGATAATTGTAACGAGCCTCTAAATCTTCCCCCTCATCAAGGCGAGTATCATTCGTTTCTGTACGAATTTGCCATTCAAATTTACCGATGACACGGCTATTTTCAATTGCACTTAGCTCTCGACTCATAGCAAAACCAAGGCGACCACTCATTCTTCCTGATCTATCATCTTCACCAGCGAAACTTCCGTCCCCCTGAGCGATTTGGCCTTCTAATCGACCATAGATATCTAGTGTATTGGTTTCATCATCATAAACAGTTTGTGCCTGAGCGAACGACGCGAGGCAGAGGGTAGGTAAAAGGGTTAAGAGAAGTTTATTTCTAATCATTATGCTCATTCCATGCTTGTTATTGGAAACCGTTGCATCGTAATGAGTGGTTCTGTGAAAAAATAGGGGAATTACCGCTTCCCTGCTTAAATATTGATAGATCTCTTATTTCCATTTGATTTTGTTATGTGAGTCATTCGTTTGGTGTATTTCCTGCTGATAAATACGCGAAAAGCTAAGGTGAGAGGGCGAATGATTTGGTGAGATTGTGAGCTAGTTAAAATGATGGCTACAATTTGTTGACCAGATGCGTGTGTGATGAGAAATGAAAATTCCCACTGCTTTACGTGATGTTAAGTATGTAAGATAAAAATAGAAAAATTAATATAATTCATAGTGTTATTAGATTATTTAAGGGTGGGAATCATGGGAAACTCAACTTCTCATGACAGGCTAATCAATACGATTAAAGCAACATTATACAATGAGTCTTTATTTAAATTGTGATCGAGGTTGCCTAAAGAATGGCGATATAACGGTGAATGATGATAGTCATTTGAACAAGCAATGATTTAACGAGTTATCGAGAAGGAGAGTTTTAATTGCTTCACATTTTTTCTAGAGAAAGAGCACTTCCCATGTTGCTTTTCACACCTAAGAAACAAGATAGCGGTGACTTAATACTTAAATAAAGGTGAATCATATGGTTGCTCTGCTCGCTCTGCCGGTTGTTTTTGGGGCAGGATTTCTAATCATCAAGAAGTACAATACACAAGCGGTATTATTTGGTTCTGGTATTTTAATGATGCTGATTGGGGTCACTGCTGGTGGGCCTGAGTTCTTACCCAAAGGGGTGAACTCTTCAGGTGCTACTGTGGTTGATTTCTTTTTGGTCATCAAATCGATTTCTTCTTCAACACTGGCCAAGCTTGGTTTAATTATCATGGCGGTTGGTGGTTTCTCAAAATATATGGGGTACATCGGTGCAGCCAATGCGCTGGTTAAAGTGACGACTAAACCACTCTCTGCAATTAACAACCCATACATCATTCTCGCTCTTGCTTACATTTTGGGGCAGTTTTTGAATGTCTTTATTCCAAGTGCTGTTGGTCTGGCGATGTTGTTATTGGTTGCCCTATATCCAGTCTTGGTGGGAATTGGCTGTACCCCAGCATCAGTAGCCGCTGTGCTTGCAACAACCGCTTGTTTGGATTTGGGGCCTGCTTCTGGAGCCTCAAATAAAGCGGCGGAAGTCATTGGTATTGATGCCGCTTCTTACTTTGTAGAGCATCAACTGTTTGTCGGGGTGTGTACGGCACTTGTGATTGCGGTTCTACATTTTGTTTGTCAAAAATGGTTTGATAAGCGTGACGAAGTCAATGGCGTTTCATACGAACTGCAAGCAAAAGAAGACTCGTCTCGCGAGGCTCCAATATGGTTTGCTGTATTGCCTGTTCTCCCTCTTGTACTGCTTTTGACCTTCAGTAAGTTCGCGATCACCTCTATCAAGATTGATGTTGTCACAGCCATGTTTATCAGCCTGACGTTTGCGATGCTGTGCGATTACCTTTATTCAAAAGATGGCAAGGCAGTTGCGGCTTCACTTAAAGTTTACTTACAAGGCATGGGCGATGTATTTGCCGGTGTTGTATCACTCATTATCGCTGCGCAAACTTTCGTCGTGGGCCTTAAAGCCATTGGCTTTATTTCTGGCATGCTGGGTGTTGCTACGCATCTTGGCTTTGGTTACACCATGATGGTTATCATGTTAGTCGCTATCATCGGTGTGACAGCATTGATGTCGGGTTCTGGTAATGCGGCTTTCTTCAGCTTTTCCAACTTAGCACCAGATGTGGCGGCCCACGTTGGTGTTTCAACAGCGGCTCTTGCATTACCTATGCAGCTTTCCGCTGGGATCTTCCGCTCATTTTCACCCGTTTCAGGAGTTGTGATTGCTTGTGCAGGAGTTGCTGGTATTCCTCCCATTGAACTGGTCAAACGAACTGCCATTCCAATGCTTGGCGGTTTAGTGAGCGTGTTAGCCATCACTTTTATTGGAGCATAAGGCATCATTTATGCAAGGTTCAAACATATCTGTATTTGATTCAATCCTTTATTCTCCGCTGTTTACTCAAAAGCAGATGAAACAAGTTTGGTCGGATGAAAATTTAATCCGAACTTGGCTGACTTTTGAAAGCAACATTGCAGAGGTACAAGCTGAGTTGGGAATAATTCCCCACTCTGCCGCAAGCGCTATCAAACAGGTGTGCGATATTCGCCACTTAGATTGGGAGCGTTTAGCACAAGACACACTTACCGTAGGCATGGCTATCAAACCGCTGGTCGATCAGCTTTCAGAACAAGGAAATGATGAAGTAAAACAATATCTGCACTGGGGGTGTACCACCCAAGACTTGCTCGATACCAGTCTTGCGATGCGCTTAAAGCAGACGCTGCACATCGTTCGTCAACAACTGGTTGCGTTAGGGGGGCAGCTTGAGTTGATGGCATTAAAACATAAAGGTACGGTGATGGTCGCAAGAACCAACGCAATGGATGCTTTGCCGACCACATGGGGGCTTCAAGTCAGTGGTTATCTTCAAGAGATCACTCGGCATCTGACACGCCTTGATGAGCTATATCCTCGTGTGACGACCGGTCTTTATGGTGGTGCCGTTGGTAATTTGTCTTCAATCGGTTCCCACGGGTTAGCGGTTCGACAGCGACTATTTGCCAAGCTCGAATTGACTGAACCGAAAGGATTGGGCAATGCCAGCTTAGACAATATTGTCGAGTTAATTCAGTTCTTTGCTTTAATTCACGGTACCTTATGTCGCATCGCGAATGATACGGAACTCATGGGACGAGCAGCTCTTGGTGAGGTGTGCGAAGGTGAATCGGGTGGGGGGTCAAGTACCATGCCCCATAAAGCCAATCCAAGAGCCGCCAATATGATCCAGACCTTATCTCGAATGGGGTGGATGTATGCCAGTGGCGCGCCCAATCTGATGGATCAACAAGATGTTCGTGCAGCGTCAATGCGCGTGTTGAATTGGAGCTTAGTCCCTGAGGCATCATTGGCCGTTTCCACGGCGCTCGAGCGTGCGGAGCGACTCATTGCGAAGCTGATCGTCCATCAAGACAAAATGCGCAGCAATTTTTCGGCGTCTCGGCATTTCATTATGTCAGAGGCGGTAATGATGAAAGCAGCAGAAAAAGTGGGGCGCAGTATCGGTTACAACAGCATCAAAAAGGCCATTGCTCAAGCCCCAAAACAAGGCGATTTAGCGCAAATATTGAAACAAAACCCAGAGGTATTAGCGATATTAACGGACCAAGAAATTGATGCGGCTTGCGATCCTCAACACTATCTCGGCTGTAATGATGCGTTGATTGATGAAACGATAGAGCTCTATCGAAAGGTGGCTTACTAATGTCGAAGAAAATGTTTATCCGCCAAGCAGGGAATACCTTGTTAAATACCCCGCTATTAAATAAAGGTAGTGCTTTCACATTGGAAGAGCGTAAAAACTTCAATTTGATTGGATTATTACCAGCTACTATTGAAACCATTGATGAGCAAGTGAGTCGCGCTTATGAGCAGTTCTCCTTGTTCAACTCCGCAATAGAAAAGCACATCTACTTACGCAATATTCAAGATACCAATGAAACGCTTTACTTCCGGTTGATCAACCAACACATCGAAGAGATGATGCCGATCATCTATACACCAACGGTGGGAGAAGCGTGCCAGAAATTTTCGCAAATCTACCGTCGCAATCGAGGGCTATTTTTAAGTTTTGAAGATCAAGACGAGTTAGAAGCGATACTCAACAACGCACCCAATCCTCATGTCAAAGTCATTGTGATTACCGATGGCGAACGGATTCTCGGTTTAGGTGCTCTCATTTTAAATAACCTTTAAATACAAGGAGTTACAATAGGCGCTTTTTAACAAGATAAAAATGTGATTGTTAACCTAACTAACGGTTGTCACTTATTTTTATTGATTTATTCTATGTTCACTGCCGCACAGGCAGCTTAGTAAAAGAGTGCCACCGATCATGCAAAACTGATCCATTTGGTATCATTCCTTTGTTTTTTATCCGAATAAATTGGAACCATGTTTTATCTTAAGGGCAATGGTTTACTAATTGTGTGATAAAACACCAAAATGTTTTGACCTTGGTCACAATTTGGTGCAAAGTTACTCTTGTTTTACATTGAGATGAGAGTAAAGGGTATGAATACTGCAGCAATGAGCAATCAAAGCCACCAGATAGCACGGAAACCTTCTTTTTTTAATGAAGTCTTTTTCTTTGCTAAAGCTAGTGTTGTTATGACTGCTATCGTGTTACTTGTGGCGTCTGCTTGGGTTTAATATTAATGGGCTTCGGTCTATCGCGACTATCGACTACTTGCTTTACTGATATAATCGATATGCCCAAACAACTTGGCGTTGCAGGTAGGCGGTAAATGAGTGAATTACCATGAGCATAGACAAGCGATATGCTCGGAGAAACGCGCCCCTGCAGCGTGAAGTCGGAAGGATATCGATAGGTTTATGGTGGCTTAAGATTCCCCCTGTTTCTTTAAGCTCGACCAATATAAAATAGTCATGATTAGATAGGCTATAACGGGCGTAATATAGCTAGTGCTTAACGAAAAAATGTCAATCAAGCTTGCCTGTAAGAAGGGTAATATCACACCTCCGATTGAACACATAATCAAGATAGCGGCACCTTGTGAACTATATTTACCTGATGCATGTAGCGCTTGTGCGTATATGATAGGGTAAAGAGTGGCATTGCATAGTCCTACCAATAACAATAGAAAACCTACCCATTTTGCTTGTGCAAACAACGCAATAACACTAATCAGTACAGCGATAAGACATGCAAGCGTGAAAAGGACATGTCGGTTAATTAAATAGCCGAATTTCGCAAATAGCAAACGGCCTACAAACATACAGATCCAATAAGCACTAATAAATTGTGTCGCTTTAATCAGGCCCAAACCTCCGTAGTATTCGTCGGCGAGGTAGATGATGGTAAAAGTGCCAAAGCTGACTTCGACACCAATATAAAATAATAGCACCGCCGCGAGCGTCATAAACTCTCGGTTGCGTACTAAACATGCAAGGCCTTGCCAAAAGCCGGAGAGCTGTTTAGGTTTGATGTCAGGCAAATCAATGTTATTGAAAAGTACCAGTAGCCCGGCAAAAAAGCCTGCAATAAGCAAAAACAGGGTGGAAACATGAAGTGAAGTTTGTTGGATTCCGATGGCCGTTGCTGCAACCATCACTCCAGTTAGTAGTAGTGGGCCAAGAACGGTTCCAACGGAATTTGCCGCCGTCGCAATACTTTGCCTAATGACACTTTTATCTGGTGTAGATAGTAGCGATACGTAAGGTGAGCTGACTACTTGAATGGCTGAGATTCCAGATGCCATCAGTAAGATTCCCAATAAGGTTGGGTACAGCGACTCTGTTCTGACAAGATAAGCCATGACCAAGCAGCCCGCAAAGCACCAGCAAAGACAATATTTCATGGTGGTTCGATAACCGAACTTCGCCATAACGAAAGAAGTAGGGAGCGAAACGGTTACTCGTGTAATAAAAAAAGCCATTGGAAATAGCATGGACATTTTATAATCGAGTAAAAAGGCATCTTTATAGTAAGGAATAAGGGAGTTGCTTGAAACCGTAATCACCCCCCAAATAAAAAAGATCAGTGACAGCAAGACAAGCGGAGCATCTTTTAAATGAAGAGGTAGCATTGTCTCTCCTTTACTTATAAAAAAGCAGAAGATAGCCTTCTGCTTTTTTTGGCTTTATTTAAGAAAACCTAGTCACGTACAAAGTTGATGTGGTGAACATGAATATTGTATTTTTCTACAATAATTTCGGTTGCGAGCATGCTACTTATTCGAGCATCTGAATCTAAAGCTTGGCGCATTGAAGCTTCGTCTTCGTACTTGTGTTGCATCATAAGCAGTAAGTTCTTATGACTGTTTGCTTCAATGGCTTTGGGTTTGTTAAGCACGACCCCTAGATTATTTGGAAAAGTACGAATGATTGGAGCCACTTCCTTCTCCATATATTGGTAGAAGTCTTGTTTTTGTTCTTCGGTTAAATCTGCTTCAAAGAACGCGGTGCGAATAATAGTCATCAATGTGTCCTTATAACTCAAAACCAGATTGGTTGGCGATAGATTTGAGTGTTGCTTTCGCTTGAGTGATATCTTCGAACCAGTTGTCGTTTTGTGCCCACATTTCGATAACAAGAGGTGCACGGTAGTCGATATCGGCTAATGTTTTGAAAATGGCAGCGAAGTCTACTTGGCCTTCGCCAATAACTAAATCTCGGAACTGACCATCGCTGGTTTCTGAAACGCGTAGTGTGTCTTTTAAATGGACTTGTACAAGATGATCGCGACTTAATTTCAGCTCAGTGCACACATCGTAATTCCAACCGGAGATGTTGCCTACATCTGGGTAAGCCATAAAATAAGGTGATGGAATTTCTCGCTTAAGGACTTCAAATTTACTTAACGAGTTGAGGTATGGGGTATCCATTATCTCCACGCCGAGCATGATACCGGCTCTTTCCGCTAGCTTGGTTGCTTGTTTCATTCCTTCAATAAAGCGGTGATGGGTTTCTTCTGATTGCGGTTCGTAATAAACGTCATAGCCGGCCATCTGAATACAGCGGATACCTAGTTTGTATGCCAAAGTAATCGCTTTTTCCATGATACGCTGGGACTCAGCACGAATATTCTCATCCATTGAACCAAATGGAAACTTTCGGTGTGCACTTAAGCACATCGATTGCAATGGCATTTGGTATTTTTCGCATAAGCGTCGAAGTTGGTATATCTCTTCATCTGACCAATCAAGACGGGCGCGACGCTTATCGGTTTCATCCACTGAAATTTCGATAAAATCAAATCCCGCCTCTTTCGCTTTAATTAATCGATCTTGCCAAGAAAGATCGTCTGGTAGCGCCTTTTCGTAAATACCTAATCTAAATTTGTTGTGAGAGTTGAACATGCTTTGTCCTTAAAAAAGTTGTTTCTCTATACGCGTGGTGATGTCTTGAATCTTACTTGCGATTTTTTCATACCCTAGAGCTTTCATTTTGGGTGTTAATGAAGAAACGCTGACCGCATATACAGGAGTATTGTTTTTGTCAAAAATAGGGACGGCAACACAAGAAATACCAGCTTCGTTTTCTTCATCATCCAGGGCGTAACCGCGCGCTTTAATTTTCTCTAACGCGCTAAAAAACTGAGATTTATCGAGTATGGTATTCTCAGTTAACGGTTTTATGGTGCTGACATTACGTTGCCAATAAGTTTCTCGCACCGCATCAGTACTAAATGCTAGGTAACATTTCCCTGCGGCTGAACAGTACATGGGAGAATGCAACCCCACATAGGTTCGGGTTCGAAAGGCGGCGTTGACGGGTTCGAGTTTGTCCCTAAAGATGATATTGTCGGCATCAAATGACAGAAAATTCACGGTTTCATTGACATCATCAAGTAGCTCTAAAAGGAAGGGTTTTACGCTACCGGTGACATCTGAGTTGATCGCGGCATGACCAAGCTGTACTAACTTCATCGTGAGGCGATATTCTTTGCCAGAACCTATTTGAGCAACGTATCCTGAATCTTCAAACGTTGCCAATATGCGGTGAACGGAAGACTTATTAAAGCCAGTGCCTTCTGACACTTTTTGTAGAGCAACACCATTGGGGTATTTCCCTAAAAATTCCAGAACACTCAATGCCTTAGACAACGACTTAATTTGCTCACTCATATATGTGCTACCAATGTTTTCCTATTTCATTGTGAAAACTTTCAGCCACTTCACAACCATGACTGTCAGCTAAAGCTCGACCAGCAATAAATGACTTAACCGAAAGATTCTTAAACAAATGCAGTTCGTCAGGCACGATACCACCAGTAATGGATAGTTCAATTCCTAAATTCGATAATTCCTGCATTTTATTTAAATCTTGTTGGGTCCAACTGATACCAGCAAGCTCAGCGTCACGCGAGCGATGGTAAATGGCTTGGGTAATTCCCATTTCAATCCACGCTTTGGCATCTTCCATTGTCCAGTGGCCGTAAAGTTCAATTTGCACTTCTCCATTGAATTCATCGGTGACGCGTTTTGCTGAGCGAATGGTCTCAATATGAGCCGCAGCGCTGACGGTAACCCAGTTGGCACCAGCTTCCATTGCTAAGCGGGCCAAAATAGCACTAGCATCCGTGATTTTCATGTCACAGACGAGGGTATGATTTGGGTATTTTTTGCGGAGGATTTTTATACAGTCCACGCCATGTGCGAAAGCTAAAATAGTGCCGATTTCGATGACATCAAGTTTATCAGCAACGTGCTCGATAGCGGCGAGAGCGGTATCCAGATCGGTTGCATCCAGAGCCATTTGTAATAGTGGTTTAGGCATCCATTTCATCCTCAAATTGTTTAAATAACTGAACGAGTTTTTGATAGTTGTGGTATTTTTTTTGATAAATTCTGTAGTGATTAGGGTTAGGCTCGATGCGTGATACTGATCTTGTCATGCTATGAATGCAGTCACGAAGTGAATCAAACTCGCCAGAGCCGACCATGGCTATCATCGCCGCACCTAATGCGCCTGTTTCATCAACATCTGAGATCTCGACCGTCATCCCAGTTAGATCAGCTAACATTTGCATCCATACCGGGCTCATTGCTGGGCCGCCGGTTACTTTAAGCACTTTTGCTTTTGGAAAACGTTGACGCATTCGTTCAAGGTGAAGATTGTGACAGAACAGGATCCCCTCCCAGATAGCTTGAATTAGGTGAGCTTTAGAGTGGTGTGATTGAAGACCATAGAAGCCCGATTTCAGACCTAACCCTTGATTAGAGCCATAAAGGAAAGGGACAAAATAGACAGTGCTTGCTGCTGGTTCTAATGCGGCCACTAAGGCTTGATTTTGGATGTGATCGAGCTGTCCGTTTTCACCCAAATAATCTGCAAACCATTCGTAATTTCCTGCTGAGGTCGGACTGGCTTCATGGATAATGTACTCATCGTCAATGGCGTAGTGACCGTAGACAAAAGGATGGTTATCTTTGGTCACTTGTTTTGCAATGCCTGAGGTTACCGACCAGGTACCCATTACGTAATTGAGCGCTTCTTCCGACGAATTGATTCCTGAGCAGATAGCGGTAGAGACGACATCAAATAGGCCGCCAAACACGGGAGTACCTACCGCAAGGCCCGTTTCCAAAGCGACTTCCGCGGTAATTTTCCCAGCTTGTTGTTGCGGTTTAATGATCGGAGGTAGCGCCTCCCAGATCTCTTCAATACCGAAGGTTGCCAATAATGCTTGATCGTATTGACCAGTGATGGAATTGAATAAGTTACTTTCAGAAATGTTAGTAAGTTCGGCTGCGACTTCTCCGGTTAGGCGATATCTTAAATAGTCATGCGCCATCAGTACCGCACCGATATCGTTGTATCGCCGAGCGTCATTGTCTTTAATCCAGCGAAGAATAGAAACCGGGTGTCCTGTCCAAAGCGTTTGTAACGTGCTTGGATAGGTCGACTCGGCAATACCTTGTTTCAGCCATTGTTTAACAATAGGCAAAGAGCGTGCATCGGAAGACATAATGCCATAGCCTAGGTTTTCCCCTTGTTTATCGAGTAGGTAAACCCCTTTTCCTTGAGCGGAAATACTCAGCCCCTTGATGCAGTTTGGATCAACTTTCGTGGTTATTAATAATTGCCTAATAACATCAACCGCATTGTTCCAAAGGGCATCCAAATCACGTTCAACCCAGCCCTGCTGATTGTTGATAACAGTCGCTGAAACGCGAGCTAGTCCTCGCTGCGTCCCTTTAGCGTCGAATAGTGCCGCTTTCATAAAGGTGCCGCCAGAATCAATCCCGATGTAGTAGTTCATTATTTAGCTTCCAGTAATTCGTGATGAATTTTAACCACCAGTTTTCGGACGGGTTGGGTGTCATCATTTTGAATATTGGTGATATGCACGATATTGGGTGTGAACAAATAAAACTGGTTCGGAGTCGCGTGAATGAAGTTGAGTGTGATACCTTCATTTTTATAGAATTGCAGATCTCGCTGTTCTAGATAGGGTTCTGAAGCTTCGTGCTCACCGGTATCGATAGACCATGCCATGGTTTCATTGCCTTCAAGTACGATTTGTAAATCAGCATAGTATTTATGAACTTCAGGTTTGAAATTTTCCACAGGCTGTTTATCGTATTCCAGCACTACAAACCATGCTTTATTAGAATCCAAGTGAGGGAATTCGTGGCGGCCCAATGCGAGAGAAGCTTGATCAAGACGATTTAAATAGTCCAGCACATTCTGAATAACGACAGGATAAGACTGGGTTATTGAAGTAGGTTGAGTATTTCCAACTAACATGGCGTCCTCTGTTTTAGTGGGTGGGATTGAGAAATATCTGACTTAATCACTCAGCCAAGCTCTGTTTATCATCATTAGATTTCATAGAACCCCCTTACTTTTGCCCGTAGTATGCGTTTTTACCATGCTTGCGGTGATAGTGTTTGTCGAGCAATTCTGGTTGTATAATGGCTTCTGGACTGATAGCACGTGTTGCCGTTGCCATCGCTGCAATTTCTTCCATCACGACCGCATTGTGCACCGCATCTGATCCGTTTTTGCCCCAAGTAAATGGTGCGTGACCAGCGATAATGACTCCTGGCATCGCTTGTGGGTCAATCGCTCGTCTATTAAATTCTTCAATAATGACCAACCCTGTGTTCTTTTCATAATCGGTCTCAATCTCTTCTTTACTCAGTAAACGTGTGCAAGGAACATCCCCATAGAAGTAGTCAGCATGAGTTGTACCTAAGGCAGGGATATCTCGCCCAGCTTGCGCCCATATCGTGGCATTGCGTGAATGGGTATGAACAATACCGCCGATGGTTGGAAAAGCTTTATAAAGCTCAATATGGGTAGCGGTATCGCTTGACGGATTTAGCGCGCCTTCGAGACGATTTCCGTCCAGATCGATAACAACAATATCATCGACCGTCATCACATCGTATTCTACGCCTGACGGTTTGATAGCAATCACGCCAAGTTCACGATCAATTTCCGATACGTTGCCCCATGTAAAGGTAACCAGACCATATTTGGGTAACTGTAAGTTTGCTGTGAGAACGCGTTGCTTTAATTGTTTGTACATAAGTAAACTGCCATTATTTTTTGTTATAGGAAGAAAATGAAAAACGAGATTGCCCAAATGAGCGGTTTAGGCAATCGTGACAAAAGTTACTTAGCCGCAGCCTTGATCTTATTGATCATGCTGTCGCCATGTTTTTCGATGTATGCATTCCAAACCGGTTGGATTGTTTCTTGGAATGCTGCACCGTCGACATCACGGTTTACTTGCATACCTTGAGCTTCAAGTAATGCGATCATCTCGTCTTCTTTTTCAATGCTAAGTTTGCGCTGCATCGCTATCGCTTCTGCTGAAACTTCTTCGATAATCTTTTGCTGTTCCGGACTTAACCCATTGAACTTGCGTAAGTTCATGGTAAGAACTAAAGGAGAATAAGCATGTTGTGTAAGGCTTAGGTACTTTTGTACTTCATTGAATTTAAATGAAAGTGTTACAGAAATCGGATGATCTTGAGAGTCAACCACACCAGTTTCAAGCGCGGTATAAAGCTCTGATACTGGAAGCTGTTGTGGGTTAGCACCTAGTTCGTTGAACATATCATTAAGCGCTTTAGAGTTATTGACGCGCATCTGCAGCCCTTTTACGTCTGCTGGTGTGCGAATGGGTTTTTTATTATTAGTCATATTACGGTAGCCGTTCTCGGGATATCCAAGGCCTTTAAGGCCAAATTTCTCGAAATTCGCGAGCACTTCTTGGCCAGGCTCTCCATCTAGAACTTTGTATGCAGTTTCACGATTGGGGAATATGAATGGTAGGGTAAAGGCTGCTGATTCAGGCATTAAACCGTTATAGTTATTTAAACCAACCATGGCTAGATCGACAATGCCCGCACGAGAGCCGTCGATCATCTGCTTATCGCTGCCTAGCTGGCCTTGTGGATAGATATTGACTTTAATATCGCCATTAGAACGAATTTCCACTTCTTTCTTGAAGAACAACGATAAATCTTGTTGTAAATCAGATTCCGGTGCCGCATGTGCTAGTTTCAAGGTTGTTACAGCAAGTACGTTAGCACTCATTGCGAGGGTTGAAGCTAGTAACGTGATGTTTAGTAGCGTTTTCATTATGATTTTCTCCGTCTAAGGTTGACCAATGACAAATGACATTGGCACAGTAATAATGCTTGGAAATATGACAAACAATGCAAGTAGAACCATGTATCCACCAATGAATGGCAATACACCTTTCACAGCAGTAGACATTGGAACTCTAGCGACACCACACACGACGTTTAGTACGGTGCCTACTGGAGGCGTAATCAAACCTATCGAACAGTTAATAACGAATAACAGGCCAAAATAAGTTGGGTCGATGCCTGCCATTTTGATGACTGGCATTAATAGAGGTACAAGAATTAGAATCGTTGGGCTTAAATCCATTACCATGCCAATGCACAATACAAGTAGCATAATGACGGCCATTAGAAGACGAGGGCTATCTACCAGTGGGCCCAACAGTTCAGCGAGCTGCTGAGGAAGTTGTGCCACCGTAATTAGCCATGCTGCGACCATGGCACAGCCGACTAAGAACATTACCATAGCGGTTGAACGGCCTGCGTTGATAACGATGTGGTAGAACTTTTTAAGAGTTAGTTCTTTGTAAACAAAGGTTGAGATAAAAATGGCGTAAGTTGCTGCGACAACTGCCGCTTCAGTTGGTGTAAAAATGCCGAAACGAATGCCTACAATGATGATAACGGGTAATAACAGTGCCCAAACGCCGTCTTTCAGCGCTGCACGTTTGTCTGCGGTGGTTGCTTTCTCTGACGTGGCTAGATTCTCTTTATGAACAGTCATGCGCCAAATAAACATTAAAGTCAGCCCCATTAATAGACCGGGAACAATACCTCCTAGGAATAAATTTTTGATTGAGATACCTCCTGCCACGCCGACTAATATCAGAGGAATTGAAGGAGGAATCACTGGGGCGATAATCCCGCCAGAAGCAAGCAGGCCCATTGACGGTGCTTCAGGATATTTCGCGGCTTTCATCATTGGATAAAGAATACTGACTAGGGCGGCTGCATCTGCGACTGCTGAACCTGATAGCCCTGCAAGCAGAACCGACGTCATAATGGCTACGTAACCTAAACCTCCTTGACGATGCCCGACATAAGTTGTTGCTAAGCGCACGATACGCTGTGATAAACCACCTGATGCCATCACTTCACCGGCAATGAGGAAGAATGGAATCGCAAGCAACGTGAAGCTATCTACACCATTAATTAACGACTGCGCCAGAATATCTGGGCTAAAGAAGTCGATGTGTAGCATCAGTGCTATTGAAGACAATAGCAGTGCAAAAGCAACCGGAAGACCAAGCAAGATTGAGACAAGCAATACCGATAAGAAAATGGCGAGAGTCATGATTGTTTTTCCTCTTCTAAGCTATCTAGTTGCCAGTCTGGCTTGAAGATTCGCACCAAAGCGATGACTCCCATAAGCACACTTGACACCACGCCAGCTAAGTAAAATAACGCGGAAGGAAGCCCTGTAAGTTGAGAAATATCTGACCAGTTAGCCATCATTTGGCGATATGAACCAATGTAAAGCATGCCTACTGACATGAGCACGACGACCCAACAAAGTCGCCTTAACATGGGGACAGCCTTTGGAAATAACCGTTCTGAAAATTCCGACACAGCTAGATGTTCACCTCGGCGCAGCACAACAGCAGCGCCAAGCATGACAACCCATACAAGACCAAGGCGAGATAGTTCAACAGAGGGACGAAGACCTGATGAAAAGCCGTAACGTAATACCACGTTGGTAAACACGAGGACGATCATACACGTGAGTATGACCGCCATGATGACGTCGATGCTTTTCCAAATATTCTTAAATAAACTTTGCATAAAGCTTTCCCTACCTTAGGAGAATTACAGAGAGGTAATTTGATCCCATATGCCATCGTTAATTTCGATGCCACCGGCCGCTTTGTGTTTATCGATAAAGTGTTGAATTTCAGATCCTGCAATCATGACGGAGCCTGTTTCTGCAGGTTCAGAAGCCAGTACGTAGTCACGAATCCGTTTCATTTCTGCGTTGTAACGGCTTTCGTCCATTGTTTTACTTAGGTCGATAGCGATTAGGAATTGAGATACACCAAATTCACCGCCCATATCTTCCGTCAGTGCTGGCACCGAGTTACCACCAGTGATTGCCGTTAGCATCATGTCCAGGACAATCGCCATTGAAGAGCCTTTCCAAAAGCCCATAGGAAGGAGGCGTTTATTTTCCCAAAGTACATGTGGGTCTTTGGTGAGTTCACCGTTATTGTCAAAACCGCCAACGACAGGCAGCTCTTTATCTGCCAATACGAAGTTTTGTAATTGTCCATAGGAAAATTGAGTCATGGAGCAGTCGACAACAACAGGAGGATCGCCAGCAATCGCCATAATCAGTGGATTGGAACCGACACGATGGTCTTTTCCTCCCCAAGCTGGCATCACCGCAATAGAGTTAGTTGATGCGATACCAGCAAACCCTTCGCGTGCCATTTTTAGAACGTAAGCTCCGCCACGCATCCAGTGGTTAGAGTTACGCATGCCAACCATGCCAATACCGTAGTGACGAGCCAGTTCCATTGCGCGTTCTGCACAAATTAATCCGTTCAGCACCCCTGGGCCAAAATGACAGTCCCATTGCTCTAACGCTCCCATACTATTAACGCATTCTGGTTCAGCATTAAGCTTGATTTGTCCTTTATCTACTTGCTCGATGAACACCGGAAAACGGTTAATACCATGTGAATAAGTTCCTTCGTTCGCCATCTCAACAAAACCTGCCGCTAATTTAGTTGCCATATCAGGTTTCATGCCGCGAGCTAAGAGGATGCGTTCATATTCTTGTTGTAATTTTTCTATAGATACTAATGGCATTTGCGCTCTCCGTTTAATTAAGTTCCATAATACGGAATTTATTATCACTAATATTCCAAAATGAAACTGTGCGTTAAGTTGAGAAAATGTTTTCTTAGTAAGTCTTTTGTTAATATTTGCTAGCTGGTTAAAAAAAGGAATAAAAATATCCTTTTATTCCGTATTGCGGAACAATTGATGTGCTCTGGATCAAAGTTGTGTGGGTTATTCTGATGAAAAAACGTGTTTTAGAGAAAGGTTGACAGGAGGTGTCGGCTCAATGAGATGTCGCTCTATCTATTTAGAGGAGATTTGTGTTGTTGAGATCTGGTAAGGCTCATGCAAGATTAGCTCTGTTTAAGTTTTATAACGATCAATGCCAACATTTAGCATTAAGTGATTGTGGCAAAAATAACAATCTCAATTATCTGGTATCGAAACAGCAGATAGATTGCGTTGTTTATAAGTAAAACGGTCGCTGCTTTCCTATTTTTATTGGCTTCGCGTAACCGATCAGCCCCATTTTACTAGGCACCTGATAATATTGACGGCTTCTGGTGTGAGAGGGGAGCCGTCATCTCACTCAGCGAACAATGATTTTTCGATATCGCAGATCCGTGCCATGAGTACTAAAGGGTCAAACGTCGACTCCTTGAAGCCAAATTTCCTGTAGAACGTTTGCGCTGTGCTATCAATAGCATGGACTAAGATTCCTGCGCCACCGACAGCGTTCATTGCTTGTACTGAGCGAATGATACAATCTTTTAAAAGACCCGCCGCGATGCCTTGACCTTGATAGGCGTTATCCACCCCAAGCCTGGCTAGAATCACCATGGGAATGGGATCTGGGCTATTTCGTCTTAATGAACTGAATGCTTGCTCTCTGGAAACTGAACCCATGGCAATGGCATAGTACCCAGCCACTTGATGTGCGTCAGTGTCATTGACCACATACACTCTCGCGGTTCCGCGCTTTTGACTCTTTAACGCCTGTTTTCTTAACCAAATATCGAGTTCTTCGATGCCACATTGAAAGGCGTTAATCTGGTGCTCATCAGTGAGTAGGGTTGGTGCACTTATTCCCAAGGCGCTTTCCTTTTAAACAGATCTTTCATACCCTCAAGGGTCTGTGGTTCAGCACGAAGCTCGTTATCAAACGCTTCAAAAGCCTTTGCTTCAAGAACAAAATCTCGCTGTTCGGCCAGTATGCTGTGCGCTTCATTGAGTGCTGCTTGCTGAATGAACACGGTTCTATCGACTTTTTTTAAACTTGCTGCGGCATCGATAATGTCTCTTACCGATGGTAATACTCGCATGTTGATTGGCGCTGTTTTGGTAGCCATGACACCATCCTCTGTATATCTATTTAATACACAGTTTAAATGGTTTTTACGTGTAGTCAACAGATACACAAAGTGGTGTTCGTGAAACTTTGAGAGTACGTGAGTCCACATAGGACAACTGCATAGACTGGAGCCTCGATTTATATTAACGAGGACTCCTCATGCGAAAACTATCTGCAATTATTCTGTGTCTCCTTGGGTTCAAGCTGAACCTGTGTCTGAAGTGTCGCCCATTGGCAAAATTGACGGCACGCATCTATGATGCCTAGTTCAAAAAGCCACTTACCCGCCTTAAATGCGATTGACGAACGTTATTCACCAATGTGCTTGAAGAGGTAGATCCAATGATAGTTAAAGCAAGTCGTTACCACGGTAACTTGCTTTGCCACTCGGGATCGGCATGACATTTATTGGCGATATCTTCATAGTCCCGTGCGATGGCGTTGAGCAAATTAGCTGGCACTTGGCTGAGCAGTAACTCTTGATAATGGTGACCTGAGCCAACGCGTTGTTTGAAAACCTTAATATCATAAATGGCTGCTACTTCGCGTTCTTCTGGTACACAGTTACCACTGAAGCTAAATTCTACCTTTAATCCCAAACGACCAAACAGCTTGAAGTAGTGATCAAAAAAGCCACCATCTTCTACTTCACCACGTTTATAACCTTTTTTGCTGAGTAAACCGCGTAGAGTAAAAGTATCGGTCAGCAAGCCATGGTGATGAGCTAGTGCGATCTGCTCTGGTGTTGGTGTTACTTCAACCTGTTTGAGTTGCTCAAGCAACAGCTTGATATTGTCGTTTTTCAGATGCGCTTGCCAAGCTTTGGCTTCGGCTTTATCTAACTGATTGCTGCTGAGTAAGCGCAGGTTAGCTGTAGCGGGTAGTTGCAACGGCTGATGATCGAGCCCAATCAATGTGCCGTCTTCGGCTGGCCGGAAACTATGCCAACCATCGGTCAGTTCAACTTGCCACAGTGTGCGTTGTAGTAGGTGAAACATCACAGGGTGTTGATGCAGATACTTTTGCCAATCACTGACTGTCCAAAGGCGTCCGGTGATCATGGCTTCATCAAGGCGCGCCGTTTGTTGTTCGATGATTTGCTTAAGCTCTTTTTTACAGTTGCTGATCCATTTTTTAATTTCATTAATCGCAGCGTCATCATCATCTTTACGAGGCTGTGGTAGCGCTTTGAGCGCTTTGCCTTCTTCATTGAGTAACTGGAATTTCAGATCATGGCTCAGCTTTAGTGACAAGGTGCGTTTACCATAGCTAAATGGGGTTGGCGTTTGAGTATGCTCAAAGCCAGCAGTTTGAATCGTGCGATCGGCTAGTTCTTCCTGACTCCAGCCGTTACGCGCGGCTATCTGTTCTACGAGTTTAACCGCTAGCTCTTGCACGGATTTAGTTCGATAACGACGTGCAATGGATAATATAAATTGGATCACCGCAGGCTGGTTAATATGGACAATCGCACTTAGCATGGCTTCAATTTGATGATGTCGCAGATAGTGTTGCTTCATATAGGGTTGGATCTGTGCCACTAACGTCGACCCTGTACCGCCAGCAATCAGTGCTAATAAGCCTTTTTCTTTAATAGCGCTACCGATCAACTGATTTTTGTGTTCTGTAAAGCACGCGTGATAAGCATCTTCTAGCGTACACTTTTGATAGTCGGATCCCCAATCATACTGTGCCCATTGTTGATAGTTGGACAACTCATAATGCTGGTTCACTTCCGCGTATTCGTGTGCTTCTTGATCGCTTGGGCGACGAGTATCTTGGGCGATAAACGCTGATAAAATGAAGTGGGCGAGTTTGGCTTGGCTATCACTATCCAATTGAGAGAGATACAGGCGTAGTAGATTGTTGCCTTCGGGTTGTTTTATTTTTACTGCCATGACACACCACCAATAAATGATGTCTCGTTCAACGGGGGTGCCATCGACAAGTCGGCACTCAGGCAAATGTTGTGGCAGTAACCAATCCATCTGTTTGGGTGCCGCTTTACTTAACCCTTCGGCAGCTTCCGCCGCTAGTGCTGCGGGTGAAACAAACTCGCTGATATCACCACCACATTGCTGCAGTGCATCCAATAATTGATTACGCGTGGTATTGTCATTTTCTTTATTGATCGCTTGTTGCAAGGCCGTTGTTGCCGCTGCAAGCTTTAGTTTGCTCAGCCATTGCGCGGTGATACTACGTATCTCTTTGCTGGAAGAGGTCAGCCCAGCGAGTATTTTATCCTTGATGAGTGGATGTTGCTCAGCCACTTTTTGCGCCTGTTGCTGCAGTTGTTTACGATGATCCAATGCCAATTCATATACTCGATCCAGCCAGTCTGGTGGCAGTTGAGGAAAATCGATAAGCAGTGTTAAGGCTTGTGCCATGATATTGTTGGCACTGTAATTATCACGCACTAGAGCTGAGAAATGCCATTGTTGTGTCGTGCTATCAAAGGTTGATTTCGCCAACTGACCTTCTAACGCAAGCATCATCATTTGCGGGTATTGCGCAAATAATGGCCATACGGGGAGTTGCTCAAATGCGAGAGGTAGAAAACCAATAGGCTCGTATCGAATATTGAGAATTTCATTACCAATATCCGCAGGCGTAATAGCGAAGGGTTGTAGTAACGGTAGCAATTGGCGAATATCACTGATATCACGCTGGATGAGCTGACAGGGATGTCGACTATGAAACAGTGTATACAGCCCAGAAAACTGACCGGTGGCTAGTAAAAAATAGTGCGCTAACTGTGCATCTGGCTGTTGTGGTAAATCCGATGTATTGATAATACGACATGCCAATCTATCATCCAGTCGTTTGAATATAATATCGTTGTTCGATTGTGGTAAATTTTGCTGTAGCTTTTGCAAGCCTGTCGCGATCTGTGAGCGAGTAATCGATTGTAATTCCTTTAAATCTTGTTGTTTTTCAAGACAATGGTTTTGCCAATATTCTACTTCTTTATCTTGTTTGATGTAGCTCTTGGCTTCAGCAATACTGTCTTCTGTTTCAGCAATAGCGTTTGACAAGGTTTGCATGCATACAGATAACCAGCGTTCAGGAAATTCATGGCTTATGGTGAGTATTGGATAACTCGGTAATTGCCAAACAAAGTTTTTAGCTTCTTGCTTGTGTTGGTGTCTGGTGAGTGCTTTGGTCAGTTGTTGACGTACGATGGTGTTTGTTTCTTTCGTTAACCATTGCTTCATTAACGGTTGAGCAGAGGTAACATCCGGTACAGCAGAGATCCAATAGCCACGTGTCTTGCTATCGGCATCTTCGAAGTGTTGTTTTAGATAATATAGACAATCAAGAGGGTTACACAGTGTCAACGCGGCCGCCGCAGCTTTGCGGACTTTTTGGCTATTGTCTTGCACCAACTGCATCATTAATGGAATATGGGTGCTTGGCAATGAGGTGTGCTGACATAATTGCTGGCAGAATATATAGCGGCCTTCGGCATACAGTTGTTGCAGTTGTTCGGCAAAATCAGGAGTCAAACTGACATCGAGCCAGTTAGTATGATGACGTAAGTATTCCGCGTAACCTTCCACTATCAGACCGGGGGTCTGTTCCAAGATAAAAGCGTCAGCGTACCAAATAGGCTGTTGATACCGTGCTAACAAAGCTTGTAAGGTCTGTCGATTGGGTAAGCGGTCACTTGGTAGTCCCCAGTTATTGATGTCGCAGAAAAAGGAGACTAGATGGGCAAAATAACCATCGAATTCTCTTTCTGTCAGTTGATGGTTAAAACTGAGATCATGTGTCTTGCCCATTTGAGTGACAACAACGCCTAAGCGACAGAGAAAATCAAGCTGCTGCCCTTGTTCAGAGCGTAAGACTTGATGCATCGCATTTAACACTTGCTCATCATAATCATAGTGATCATTGGGAGAATAAAAGCCGGGAAATAGCTTGCTGTTTTTTTCTGGTTGTTGAGATAACCGTGTTAAACAATTCGCCTCTTCACCAGTGATTAGATAGCGTACCACTTTGTGCGAGAGACCCGGTTCAAACTCATCATAACCTTTGCAGGCTGTGGTCAGTCGTTTCTCGAAATCGTTAGTTGTGGTGTGGCTGAATAGTTTTTTAGAAAAAGAAGAAAACACAAAACAATCCTTATTGAGCTAATTTATTTTTATTCCTTGCGCAGGGCTAGTGATCAAAGGGAACAATTGATCAAAAGGAACATTGATAAAAGAGAACATTGATCAAAAGGAACAATGAACAAAATCGATCCCCACAGAATCACCAATGGCCGCGACTGTGTGGATTGGGCAGAAAAGCCCACCGCTTACCGCACAGGCAGTTATCGTTAGGAGTAACATGTGGCGCTATAGGGTGTAGACCTCGACGTTTTGATTTTTTAGATATTCAATATCACTAGCCGGTGCTTTACCATCGGTCAACAAAATCGAGATGCTGGGTGTTGCACCGATGGTTGATGGGAAGATTTTTCCGAATTTACTGGAATCCGTTAAAATAATATTTCGCCTTTTTTTCGCTAAAATGGCTGAAGCGATATCAGCTCGCATCATATCACAACTAGTAAAACCGGTATCTTGATGGAATCCATCAATACCTAAAAAAGCCGTACTGAAATGAATATGTTCGATACATATTTTGGTGAGTGGGCCGACGAGACTTTCTGCTTGATGCTGATAGACCCCCCCTAATAAAATGATATTGGCGGAGGTGTTGCGCAAAAGGTGTGCAATATAGGCAGAGGGGGTAATAATGGTTACATCGCCTCGGTCCGCAAGAACACGCGCAAGCAAAGCATTGGCACTACCGCCTTCAATTAATACGGTCTCATGCGGGGATACAAGTTCAGAGGCTTTTTCGGCTAACGTTTGTTTGATGTCAAAGGAAACTTCTAAACGGGAATCAATATTATCGTTTTGCAGTGATATTGCCGCGCCATGAACACGCTTCAAGTATCCACTTTGTTCTAAGAAATTAAGATCTTGGCGAATGGTGACGCCGGACACCCCGATGATTTCAATCAGCTCTGATACTTGAATGCGATTCGCTTTATTGACTAAATGTAAAATTTCACTCTGTCTAGAATTCATGACGTTTGCTCGAATAGAGAAGAGGCACCATTATAGTGCCTCTTTGTTTCATTTGAAACACAAGTGAAGTTTCAATTATAACTCATGCTCTGTACGGGCGATGATGTCGTCTTGCGCATCTGGCGAGAGCGCAGTGAAGAAGGCCGAGTAGCCTGCGACACGTACGACTAAGTCACGATATTGTTCTGGATTCTTCTTGGCAGCCAATAAGGTATCGCGTGAGACGATATTGTACTGTACATGCCATCCTTTGTGATGGTTGAAGAAGGTACGGATCAACATTGAAAGCTTGTGTTTATCCCCTTCAGACGCGACCGCTGATGGGCTTAACTTCTGGTTAAGCAGTACACCACCAAGAATCTTGTTTGCTGGGATCTTACCCACCGAGTTGTAGACAGCCGTTGGCCCTAAGCGATCTGAGCCAGATGCTGGGCTTGCCCCCTCTGCCAGTGGCATTTTCGCTTTGCGACCGTCTGGCGTTGCCATGGTTGATGCACCAAATGGCACGTTCGCGGAAATACTTGATGTACCGGCGTAGTAGCCGCCACCAATTGGGCCGCGACCATGACGTGTGTTGACGAACTGTTCTAGCTCATCAATGTAAACTTGGTAGGCATGGGTGAGTAGTTGGTCTACCGTGTCATCATCATTGCCGTATTTGGGCGCGAAATTGATTAAACGTTGGCGAAGCTGTTCGTTCTCAATACCTTCGAAATTTTCTTCTAAGGCTTTGGCCAGCTCTGGCTGGGTGATTTGCGCCTCATCGAAAACAAGGTGTTTGATTGCCGCTAGGCTGTTTCCCAAGTTTGCGATTCCCACTTGTAAACCAGATACCCAATCGTATTTTGCGCCGCCTTCTTTCACGGTTTTACCACGAGCTAAACAATCGTCTACCAGCGTTGAACAGAAGATGTCTTGCGCTTGTTGTTCAAGCACACTATCGACTACGGTATCGATCTCAATCGATTTACGCGTGTAGTAACGGATTTGTTCAGCCCAAGAGGCGGTCACTTGTTCAAAGTTCTCGAAATTGCCTTTTGCCAAAGACTTATCGTGTGGTAAGAAAGCGTGACCGGTTGTCGCATCTATACCTTCGTTCAGCGCGGCCAGCAGGATACGCACAAAGTTAATAAAGCTCATACCGGTACAACGGTAACCCCATTTGCCCGGAACCGCCGTTTCGATACAGCCGATAGATGCGTAGTTATAAGCGTCTTGTTTCTCTACGCCCAGCTTGATGAATTCAGGAATCACAATTTCATCGTTGTTAAAGGCAGGCATACCAAAGCCACATTTAATCACGTCAATGCAGCCCATCAAGAACGCTTGGTTCAAACCTTCATGATAACGCACACTCAAGTTAGGTTGCGTCGAACGAAGCTGACCACAAGATTCCAAAATCGCCCAAGACAGAGGATTGACAGCATCTTCTGGCTCACCATTTTCATTTAACTTCTGACCGCCGATACAGACGTTTTGATAAAGCGGCGATCCTGCTGAGGCTTTGGAGTGCGCGCCGGAGCGAATTTTGTTCACTTCAAGCAGCTTTAACCAGCAGCTTTGCAATAGTTCAAGGGCGAAAGCTTTGCTCATTAGGCCATGTTCAAGATCACGTACGTAGTAGTCGTTGAGGTATTGATCTATCCGACCAAATGACACCGAGTGGCCGTTCGACTCAATTTGCAACATCAACTGCACAAAATAGCTCAATTGCAGGGCTTGCCAAAAGTTGGTTGGGGCATGGTAGGCAACATGACGACAGATGTGTGCGATTGTCTCTAGTTCCTTTGCTCTCTCTGGTCGTGTTTCGCTTATTGCCATTTTTTGCGCAAGATCAGCGTAACTTACCATGTGCTCTTGAATCGCCAGCAACACGATTTCGACAGATTTATAGAACTGCTCTTTTTTTAACCCTTCAAAGGTCGAGACATCATTATTGGCGCGATGCTGACGAACCTCGTCTAATAGCCCATTCATCCCGAGTTTAAGGATTTTCTCATTATCAACGGCTAGGTGAGCGTCACCAGATGTCATATTCCCTTCGGCTTTGATGATGCTGCTGGCTAAGATCTTTTGCTGCTCATCGGTAAATAACCCATAGCAACGGTCTTGAACCGTTTTACCGCGCCAGTACGGTGTCATCGTATGGATGCGTTGTTTGTCTTGTTCGGTGACAGCAAAACCCGCGCCTGGGCGATCGGCCAGTTCATCGATTTCTGCTTCAATCCAACGTACGGTGTATTCAGGGAAGATAGGTGCTGCACGGACTTTGCTTGCTTGGTTACCGACAATCAGTTCATCATGTTTAATCCAAATGGTACGAGTCCGTAAGTGCTCTTGGAGTGCTAATGCACGCTGGACAATCACAGGTTTATCCTCATTGGCCTGATAAGCACGAGTGTAGGCCTCAGCACGCTCGGTACAGATAGGTGGTGTGACGATATTGATCAGGGCCGATTTGTGCGCTTTGATACGCTCAGGAAGGGTATTCAGATTCATGGTTAACCTCTTACAATCACGTTGAGTTGAGTATGATCGCTTGCGTATTGCATGGCGCTTTCTAGCAGTTCTGGCTTGTTTAATGGTTTGTCAGAACACAGGTACGGCATATCGAGCAAACGGTATTTATTGATGCCGAGTGTGTGGTACGGCAGCAAATGAAGTTCTTGGCAGCTTGTTAGTGAAGCGGCAAAATCGATGATGTTGTGTAACTCTTCGAGGGTGTCGTTAAAACCCGGCACAACGGGCACGCGAATCACAATCCGCTTGGCGATGGGAGCCAGTTTTCGGAAATTGTCTTTGATGCGTTTTAGTGAACCTTTGGCCCAGCTAAGAAATTTTTCTTCATCGGTATGCTTTAGATCTGCGAGCCAGCAATCGATGTGTGGGGCCACTTTTGCCACATTCTTCCATGGTACATGCATGCACGATTCAATCGCGGTAGCGACTTGATTGCTCTGTAAACGTTGTGCGAGTTCGGCGACTAAATCGGCTTGCATTAATGGCTCACCTCCCGAGAATGTCACACCGCCTTGGCTTTGGTCATAGAAAGGCTTGTCTTTCATTAATAGCTTAAACAGTTCGTCTGATTGTGTTTCTTCTCCACATACACTGAGTGCTTGAGTCGGACAAACATTTTGCAGCGCAATCAGTTGATCGTCTGTGATTGCTTGACGATTGATGGTGATCTGGTTATTAAGACGTCGAATGCCATCATTCAGCTCGTCATCGTTTACTGTCGCTTGATAAGCGGAGACACACAGTTGGCAATCTGCCATACAGCTTCGTGGATCAAAAAATAACGAGCGTTTTTCGCTGCGGCTTTCTGGATTTTGGCACCAAGGGCAAGACAAACTGCACCCTTTAAGAAAAAGAATGGAACGAATGCCGTCACCATCATGGGTAGAGAATCTCTGAATATTAAAATACATTTCTGCTTACCTCTTGGATTACGCTTCGCGGTTGACACTTATGGGCCACTTTTCGTTGGTTAATCGCTTTATTTACGTGTGTATCCACTGCATCAATCTTTCATATTGTGAAATTAGATTGTTTCAAATGAAATTTCAATTGATCCAAATCAACATCTTGTTCGATTGTCGGATCTATAGTGATCCCATCATCAAAACGAAGAGATTGTTTTAAGGTGGGAACCATGATTGAACTTTATTTAGATACGGCTGATGTGGCAGAAGTGAAACGTTTTAACCAGTGCTTACCGCTAAAAGGTGTGACAACTAACCCAAGCATTTTGGCAAAGTCAAAACAGGGGCTCAATGACACCCTCGCCGGCATGCAAGAAGCCCTTGGCAGTCATGCTCGCTTTCATGCTCAGGTGGTCAGTTCTACGGTTGAAGGTATGGTTGCAGAAGCGCGCCAACTCCATGAATTGCCTTATGATATGGTGGTAAAAGTGCCTGCAACAGAAACGGGATTAGCTGCAATTAAGTTGATGAAAAAAGAAGGAATTCAGGTTCTTGCGACGGCGATTTACTCGGCTCAACAAGGTTTCCTTGCGGCACTGTGTGGTGCTGACTACTTAGCCCCTTATGTCAACCGTATTGATGCGATGAACGGTAATGGTGTTGAAGTGGTTGCAGACCTTCAATTGCTGTTGGATCAAAACCAACTACCGGCGAAGATTTTGGCTGCTAGCTTTAAGAATACTCAGCAAGCGATGGCAGTGATGAAACTGGGTATTGAAGCGATTACGCTACCGACCGATGTGGCAGCGCAAATGTTCGCTCACCCAGCAGTAAAACCAGCGGTTGAGCAGTTCGATAAAGACTGGAAAGATACGTTCGGCGAGAAACTTTCATTTGAAAGTTAGTCGGTCTATTGACTTGCGTGTCTATTGAATGTCTGAGCTTGATCCGGTTCGATGGACACTCGACTATTTTGCAGGACCTTTTTGTTTGCCGAGTGAGGCTGGCCAGCCATGAGATAGAAACCTGAATCATTCTGATGGCGGGGAAAGTGGCCAGATAAACAGCGAGGGAAATGCCTGACGCAAAAGCGCGTGATCCAAAGAGAGCGTTTGAGGGATTATGCCCGAAATTTCTGGTTGTAGTTTGCCAAAATTCTGAGGTCGATAGAGTTTCAGGCAACTCTGCGCCTCAATCAAGCGATAGGGACAGAAGCCTCCTGTCGTTATTTTGTGTCCTGGAATGCCATATTTAAGACGGACATTTTCCCCTAACCGCTCAGTCAGTAAGGCCGGCTCCAACCGATTTGCCAAATTGACTTGCTGCTCTTTTGAGATCAGGTAAGCGCAGCAATCTGGGTTATCCAGCAGTAAGCGAGCCAAACGTTTCAGCCAAGGGGTCAGAGCTTGGGGCGTTTCTGGTGGCATCAGCAGTAAGATTTGTTGCTGGTGAAGTTCGTTCGCATGATGATTACGTAATAACCATAATGGACTACCAAGCTGAGTCGATAACTCAGCAAGCCTTGTCCGTTCTGCTTGGATTTGAGCGTGCAGCTTTGCCAATGCCTGTGAGAAACGGTCAGCCGATATCTCTTGACGTTTTAACCAGTATAAATTGAGGTGTTCACCCCAAGTCTGGTGGTAAAGCCCCAAGGTGTAGTACCCCTTGCGGGGTACTAGCTCGCCACCGACGCAAGCGGTGTGGCAGTTAGTTACTTTGAGGTTGGCAGCAAAATGGCGTCGACAAATCCTAGCGGCTTTGAACCCTGCTAATTTGGCCGGTACATAGTAGCGTGCAGCGACTAGCCAGAAAAGCGAAATTACTAAGGCATAAAGCAGACGGGTGATCACTCGCATATCAGGCGTCAGCCAGCAAATGTTGGCGTATTGTCATCACCTGCTCTACGAAGCTCTGCTCGGTATGGAACAGTTGCTGTAGCATCTGACGGAAGTTTTTTACCAGTTCATGTTTGACTCCAGGTTCATCTTCAAGTACTACTCGAAAGTGGTTGCCGATGGCTTCAAAGGAGATGTATTTAGTCAAATCACCCAATTGGCTGTAACAGAGGGCTTGGATAATTTTTTTCCAATCTTCAGCATCCATTTTGAGAGGTAACACACTCTGTATGCGGTTGGCCAGCTGTTGCATACTGGTTGAATCTAATTTGAAAATGACGTTAACAAAACCGAAGTTGGCCATGATCTGGTATATCTCGCGCAGATCCAAGGGGACGACGTCATCTGGAGTGGTTATTGGTGTTTCTGTGGCCTGGTTGAGAGTTGAAGAAGTCGCGCTAACGGTTTGCCACTCAATCTCATGTTGCACTTGTTCAAGAGCATTGAGCACCGCTCTTGGGGTCGCAAACAGCTCACGGAATAACTGCTCCAAAGCCTGGATTTGGGGCAAGCTTGCGATTTTATTGGGATCGACCTCGAAGATACACTGCGTCTCCTCGTCATTGGTTTGTAATGCTTGTGCTAGCTCTGGCGACGTTTGATTGAATACGGCGCTGATAAAGCGTTGCCAGTTGACGGCATTATCCATATTGGCATCAGGACACTGAGCCTCGATAGCCGCACCGAGGGCTCGGGTTTCGGAAAATTCCAGATCCAAGCGAAAGCTGACTCCTAGTAAGGTCACCGATTGACGGACAATACGGCGGAATTGAAGTCGCGTTTCGTGATCTTTAAAGCCGACACTGGCTTGGGGCATCGCGCTTTGCGTTTGTGGCGCTTGGGACTTCGGTTTGTTGAATTCGGCCAGCTTTGTTGCCGCATCTGCTGGGCACACCGGTGGTCGCATGGCTTCAAGGTCGGCTATTCCAGAGGCGATCACCGCATCACCATAGTAACCAGCGATGAGCTGTACATAATGACTGGCTTGTTCACCATGCATCAACAGGAAGCCCAACGGATTCATCCCATTAGCATCGGGGGTCTGGGGTTTGGCAAATCCGATATTCGATGAGGATTCTGACTTGAGATTGGGATCGATCATCCAAGGATCGGCTCCAAGTTCGAGCAAGCATTCAAATATTCCAGGCCGATTGGCGAAGGCGGCCTCTAACAAGGGATGGTGGCGTCCAGGGGTCAGACTATTGATTTTGGCTCCTCGCTTCACCAGTTGAGTGACTAATCCCTTTTTGTTGGCTTCGATAGAAGAGTGAGCATCGTAGCAGTATTGACTGGTGATAGCCGCTAGCAGTGGGGTGTCACCCAAAGGTGAGACGGCATTGATATCTGCTCCACGCTTGAGTAATAGGTCAATGCAAGACTGGATACCAAAGGTACAAGCTGTCATCAGCGGCGTCGCTCTGGAATCTGGATCAGGATCTAGAACCTCAAGATCCACCCCCAGCTCCAATAGGGCTAATACGGTATTAGCACGATCGATTGGGTTGACGTCTGAATAGTTGGACAAACATTTATGCATCGCATTGGAATGATCGAATCCGCCGACATGATGGATGTCAGCACCATGCTCAGCAAACCAACGTAAGAGTTCAGCACGCCCTGGCATGGCGGCAGCAAAGATCAGGTTATTCCCAAGCTGATTGACTTCATGGATATTGAATCCTGTTCTTTGCCACAGATAGCGAACGAATTTTAGGCTGGTTTCTTCATTGATCGAAGAAGGATATCGTTGTACTGAGCTCATGATTCCAGATTCTTGGAACTGTCCCACCGGGCGAGTTGGGTCGACACCATAATCGATAAGTAGATCAAACATGGGACGGCAGTATTCAAAGTCATTGTCCGCATCACTGAGGATACAAGAGAAAAGGTGGGTGATATCGGGATTGGTGGGCGTATGTTCAACATGGATGGCATAAGGTTGATCGACAGCTGCACCAGCTTCGAGCAAAATCTCCACCGCATTAAGATAGAGTTGTTTGTTTTGTTTGCATCTCGCATAGCGGAAACAGAGCAGATACAATAAACTCCACCGGCAGCTGTCGTCACCATCAAAACAGAGACGATCGAGATCTTGTTCGCGCTCTATGAGTACCCGGAACAGCTCCAAGCCGTCCTCTTTAAGCTCCCAGAGAACATCTTCAGCAAGCCAACGCACCTCGGTCCATGCGCGCATCGTGGGGAAGCGTTGCAGTAGATATTGGGCTAAAGACCAGCATTTTTTGTGCAGTGCTAGAGTAATCGCGGTTGCTGGGGCTTTGTGATTGCCGGAAAAGCTTTGATGCACATCGGCCAGTTGGTAATCGGGATACAGAGCAACGATATCGCCCACAAGTTGTGGATCTCGCAGAAAGTGTATCGCTGAAGCGACGGCATCTGCTGGAAACGGGAATGGCTGTTTGAGTTGCAGCAGTCGCCGTATTATTGGCTCGTTGCGGGTGCGAATGGCCAATTCGAGTAGTGAACCTTCATCATATTGTTGTTGCAGATCTAACCCTAGATTGAGTAACAGTTCAAAAATCGCTGCGCGATCTTGAGCGGTTTCCTCAGGTTTGTTGGCAAAATAATGGAAATAACCAGAGACCATTTCGGGAGTAATTTCAACCGGACTCTCACTTAAGGCGATTAAGGCCTCCAGTGTGGGCAGATCGCAGCAGTATTCGAACGCCCAGTTCAAGGTGTGGGCACTCAATGGTGGTTGAAAACCGTGAGTTAGCATTTGTTGTACAAACTCAGCGTCTTTATGAAGTAAGGCAATATCCAGAGCTGTCCAGCCGGAATCGGTTTGCAGTAGGCTGCTTAATCCAGCCTCTAACAGCATGTTGAACATGGCTGACTTTTGTGCCAAGTTGGGTTTTACCCTGAGATGACTTGGATAGAAATGGCTTATCCACAATTCATCATTCATACGGCAGTTTTCATTGACAGGTTTGCCGCGTAGGGCAAAGTTAGGGGTAATTCCGCCTTGCAACAGTACGTTGAGTTGGTCAAGCTGAGCGCGTTCGATGGTTAGAAATAGGGCACTTCGATGATCATGGGGATCCTCTGCACCATGGCGTAGTAACAGGGCAACTTCATCCAACCTATTCTGCTCCATAGAACATAAAGCATAGAGCGGAGTACAGAAGAGTTCAGTGCCACCAGCGGTGGTGAAAGCGAACGCTTGGTTAACCTCAGCGCCTTTGGCTATCGCTAACTCAGCAAGTTGACAGCGCTGGCTAGATGATAAGTTGGAGTGACACAAAATTGGGCCGACCACAGGCTTGCCACTGAAATCGGCTTGGATGGTAAGATAGCGCTCAACCTCGTTCGCATCGGCAGAAAACAGATCCAGACTCTCATCAAGTATCAAACGGGACTGCAACTGATCTTTGGTTAGTAGCATACGCGCGACCTCTGGTTGATAGTGGTCGATATCTGCTCCTAGCTCTACGAGTCGAGTCAAGATTAGGCGTTGGCCATTTTTTATCGCCATTGCCAGTAAAGTCTCACCAGAAGCCGAGTAACCTCGCTCTAAGTCGTAGTGGTATTTCTGCTCGATTAGCATATTGAATATGGCGAGTATTTTCTGCTCTGGCATCGGAGCATTGAATAATTGAAATAGGAGTGAGTCACAATATTCTCGTTCTTCACTGCCTTGATATGCGATGCCGTGAGAGAGCAGCAATTGCACGGTTTGTGGTTCCAGAGCAGGGTTGCGACTGAAGCAATGCCAGAAGAAACATTCATCATCTAACAATGGCAGTTGCTGTTCCAACACGGCCTTGACCATTCGATAGTCACCACGGCAGGTGGCTAGTGACAAGAGATTAAACTCTCTTTGCCAAATAATGTTGAGATTGACCCCCTGCTCGCTAAGCATACGCACCATCTCGCCCGAGCGCAGTGCGCGCTGTAATACATGATTGGGCTTACGCTGCTTGTCGAGTAAGTGATTAATGCTGGCACCCAGTTTGAGTAGGTGCTGAACAACTCTGTCGAGTTCGGGATTGGCCTGTTCTAGGGCAAAATCGAGTGGTCGGCTATGGTGAATTCCGTCCTGAACAAGCTTGTTATTGACATTGTTAGGGTTGACCACTTGGCTGATAGCAACCAGATCCCGATTGAGAATATGATCCTTGAGCGTGCCACCTAAGCTGTGGTTATCTTCAGTAAAATGTCCCATTAATTGATCTCTTGAGGTTGTCGTGACATGAGTGTCTTGCGGGCGTGATTGGATTGCGATGTATTTTGTTTATTGGATGAGCATCTTGGTGCGATACAATGATTTGCATATTTTGTGATTGTAATGAAGGCCTTAAGATCTGTCTAGTGTTTTATCTTGCTCGATTTCCCTCGTTAGGAGCTGCTTATTCCGTTGGCTGATTATTAGATGGTAGTCTTCAAATCTTCAGAGGTTTTGCCCTTCAGATCTTTTCCTATTGTGCAGGACAAAATCGGTCAGTTCTTGCTTGTGTGGCTCAATCTTTTCCACGCCATCATGATCGGCTCCATCAATTTCCAGAAAGCGTATTTGTTGCGAGATTCCTTTTTTTGCTTGCTGATAAATAAGATAGCCGTCTTCAATCGGTACGGTCTTATCCGCATTGCCGTGTACAATCATTAACGCAGACGTTACTTTTTGAACGGTATTCATCGGAGCAATTTGTTCGAATTTGTAGCCGATGATCCACTCAACGTAAGCAAGAATCAAAGGTATCAGCGCAGGGACATTGGTTAATTTATGCAAAAAACGCCGCATCGCGAGTTCTGGGTGGGCAAATGCCGCAATACTTATCACGCCATTAAGCGGTAGTTTTCTTGATGCGGCCAACAGCACTGCTCCTGCACCCACAGAATGGCCAAGAAGAAAGACCGAACGCATCTGGTGTGGATGGTGTTGTGAAAGATACCGGTGAACCGATTCAATATCGCTAGCGAATTTCGGCATGGAAGAAAAACTATCCGATTCACTATTGCCGTGGTTGCGAGAATCAAACAAACAGACGTTGACGCCGAGATCATAAAAAGGTTTAGCCAGAGGTAGCATAAGATTTTTATTCGCTCCCCAGCCATGCACGATGATTACGGTTGTATCAGACAGGACAGAGGATTTCGGCTCGAGTAACCATGTTGCTAAATATTTGCCGTTTTCAGCTGGAACTGAACACGCGGTTGAATGTAAACCGAGTGACTCAGGAGTCACTTGTTGGCAAGATTTAGGCACACGAAAAGCCCGATGCAGCCAAAAGGCGAACCCGGCAACAATAACAACGATAGCTAAAAAAACGGTCAGATTACTCATCGATCCGATCCCAAGTGTGATCGTTTCTCTATGTAACGAAAATAGAGTGAGAGACTCAAACAAATAAGCAAGTAGGTGAAGCCAACAATAAGCCAAATTTCGAAAATGTAGCCAGATGAGTTTGCCATTTCGGTACCCACGAAGGTCATTTCCTGAATCGAAATCAACGAAACAATCGATGTGTCTTTGACTAGCGAAATAGTTTGACCTGCAAGTGCCGGAGTGATGGCTTTAATGACTTGAGGCGCGATGACAAATCGATAGGTTACCCAACGAGACAGGCCGAGTGAATCGGCGGCTTCCCATTGACCATTGTCGATACTTTGCAAACCACCACGCACGACCTCGGCAATATAAGCGGAGGAGAGTAAGCCGACACAAATGACTCCAGAGGCTAGATTTTCCCAGAGGTTGGCTGGGCCAAACAAGACATATTGAATCATGTTGGGCTGACCGCGATAGTGGCGCAGCAGATTTTCTAAACCCAACAGAGGGATCAATTGGTTGGAAATAAAAAAATAGAAAATGAAGACAAAGACCAATGGTGGAATATTGCGCACTAATTGAATAAACGCATTGGCGGGGGTACGTAGCCATCCCGATGATGAAAAGCGAGCCAAGCCCAAAAGCGTACCTAATATTAAGGCAAAAACGATGCCCCATACACTTAAACGCAATGTCGAAATTAAGCCTTGAAAAAAGTACGGTAAGCTGCCATCGGCTCTTGGTGTAAATAATAGTTCAATGGTTTCTTGCCAGTGCCAAAGATAATTGACTCCGGCGCTTGCACGATGATAGAGCCATATACCAATACCACTGCAGATCAGCAGCAACACCCAATCGAGTCGCTGAAAACGTGGAAAGAAAGAGCCCGTTTGGGTTCTATTGGATAAAAGACGAAAAGTGGTATGTTCGCTCAAGGTTTGTCTCCATGATAAGAAGTACACCAACCCGTTCAACGAGTTGGTGTTGAGCCTACTGACCTTGCGCTATTTGGTCTTGCCAGTCTAGAGTTGAAAACCAATATTGGTAGCGTTCATCTAACCAACCGTCTTGGGTTCGTGCATCAATCCACTGGTTGAAGAATGCTCGCTTATCTTCTTCTCCCAAACGTACAGCGAAGGCTTCATTACCTTGTGATAAACGCTGAGTAAAGGGAAGGAAGAGCTTGTCCGCATGTTTGATCGTTTCGTGTTCAGGCTTAGGGCTGGACGCAATAACGGCATGAGCGTTACCGTTCAGTACTTCTTGAAATGCTTGTGCGTCATCATCAAATTGCAAGATTTTTGCTTTAGGGAAGGTTTCACGCGCCACTTGGACGGTAAAAGCACCCCGGCGAGCCGCGATTTTTATCCGACGGGAATTAAAGTCTGAAAATTCACTAAAGCCAGAAGCCAAGGTTTTATTGGCGGCGATTTGTACGCCAGAGTGAGAATAAGGCGCGCTGAACAATACGCTCTTTGAACGTTCTGGGGTAATAGACATACCGCCGATAATAACATCAAACTTTTTAGCCAGTAGCGCGGGGATAATGCCATCCCAAGCGGTCGGGACAAATTCGACGTTTAATCCCGAATCTGCCGCCAGACGTTTGGCGACGTCGATTTCAAAACCGATTAATTCCCCCTGTTTGTTACGCATAGCCCAAGGCACGAATGTTGACATACCGACACGTAACGTTCCCCGTTCTTTGATTTGATCCAGATTCGGCGTTGTTGTACTTGGGTTCGCCAGTGAGGGGAGTGCAATGGTGATCCCTAGTAATGCGGTGATGGTTGCTCTGAATAACCTCATGTTATCTCCTTATAATTTGCGCCAACTGGCTCCTAGTTTGTGTTCTAGCCAAGCGGATAAGCCAGACAGTGATAATGTGAAGGCAAGGTAGATTGCCGCCACAGTAAACCAGATTTCAAACGGCATGGCCGTTTCAGAGACAATGTTTCTTGCCTCGGTAGTTAGATCGAAAATGGCCATCACACTGACTATAGAAGAATTTTTGATCAGTGATACCAGTTCGTTGGTCAATGGTGGTAATGTGCGTTGTAATACTTGCGGTAAAATAACGTCTTTATAGGTAAAGAAAGGTGATAACCCTAAGGTTTTGGCCGCTTCAAATTGACTGGTGGGAATGCTATTTAATCCGCCACGAAAGATCTCCGTGGTGTAAGCGCCTTGAAAAAGTGAAAGTGCCAAGATGGCGGTACTAAATCGGTCTAAGCCAATGACTGGTCCAAAAATAAAGTAGAGTAAATAAATTTGTACCAATAGTGGTGTGTTCCGAATTAATTCTACGTACACACTACCAATGGTATTACCGACTACAGATTGACTGAGCCTTAATAGCGCGGCCACGAAACCAATCACCAGAGTGAATAATAGACTTAGCGCGGAAATTTTGACCGTAATAATAAGGCCATCAATCAATTGAGCGGGCCACCATTGACCATCTTCATAGAAGGCGAGGTAATCAGGTACTCGTTCCCACTGCCATTGATACCCTATCACTTGAGCTCCTGAATCAAGAATCCAAGCCATGAGCATCAGTAGTATTATTATTTGAGCCACTGCTTGAAGAACGGGTTTAAAGACTCGATAGAGCATCTAGTGACTCAGAATTTGGTTTAAGAACGCTTGAGTGCGCGGATGTTTGGGCTGTTCAAATAAAGTCATTGGGGCATTCATTTCGATAATTTCACCTTCATCCATAAAAACGACGCGGTTGGCCACTTTTTTTGCAAAGCCCATTTCGTGAGTGACACAAATCATCGTCATACCGCTTTGTGCTAGCTTGACCATGACATCGAGTACTTCGTTAATCATCTCAGGATCGAGCGCCGAGGTGGGCTCATCAAATAATAGCAGATCAGGTTCCATACAAAGTGAACGAGCGATGGCAACACGTTGCTGCTGACCTCCTGATAATTGAATGGGGTATTTATTGGCTTGTTCTTCAATATTCACTCGTTTTAGGTAATGCAGGGCTCTTTGTTTGGCTGCTGACACACTGAGTTTTAGGGTACGGATTGGCGCGAGAGTAAGATTTTCTAAAACAGTAAGGTGGGGGAAAAGATGAAAATGTTGGAACACCATACCGACTTTACCGGGTTTGAGTGCGTCAGCATGAGCCGGTTGTCCGAACACAGTGAGTTGTCCAGCCTGGATGGATTCTAGATGGTTAATACAACGGATTAGCGTGGATTTTCCTGATCCGGATGGCCCGCAAATGACCAAGATTTCGCCAGAATGCACTGACAAATTAATATTCTTTAGGGCGTGATATTCGCCATACCACTTGTTTACGCCGTTGAATTCAACAACAATATTTTTCTCTTTCAAAAGGGATAACTGCTAGAGTAAATTTCTCGTTACCATAACAAGTTATTAACGATATTGCACCTGTTAATCAAGAGCAATCAGTATCCCACCGTTACGCTTATGGTTTGCTCATGATTTCACTGGTGGGATAGACAACCAATGAACCTCTTAAGTGATCAATCTAGAGGTCAATGTTTCCCTTCAAGCCATCAACGTATTACTTGAAGGGAAAGGGCACATTAACTGTTAATACGACGTCGCCACGCTAAGGCGAATAAGAGAACGCCCGTACCGAATCCAATGCTACCACCACTGCGACTATATTTAGTTTGGGAACGGTACTATGCTGGATTTGAGGAGGAATGCATTTTTTATTCGTAGCTTGATTTATCAGCATTGTGTCGGTTCGCTTCTAATGCTATTAATAAGCGCCTTTTGTTAACGTCGGGCTTGTCGTGGCTTTTGGAGCACAATCCTATAGGAACAAGAAAGACAGACACAGTGGCTAACATCATCGATTGAAGGTAATAATTTGTATGTTGATGACAACTTTGCATGAAGGAGAGATGTGTGAGTAGTGATAATGGTGGAATTCCTCGCCCTAGTGGCAAGGTAAACCCAATTGATACAGATTATACTGTTGGGCAAGATAACGTTGTGGTCTCTGTGGGTCCCTTCGGATTAGATATCCATAACCGAGTGTTTGCTGTATCAGGGTTAGCAATTGTTATCTTTGTGTTTGCTACTCTGATTTTTCGTGAGCAAGTGGAGCCGTTATTTGTTCATATGAGAGGTTGGTTAACCTCGCATCTGGATTGGTTTTTCTTACTCTCAGGTAATATTTTTGTCTTAATCTGTTTAGGTTTGGTGGTGTCACCGCTGGGTCGAGTCCGTATTGGTGGTACCGATGCAGTACCTGACTACTCCTATGTAGGCTGGCTTGCTATGTTGTTTGCCGCCGGAATGGGAATTGGTTTGGTATTCTTTGGCGTGTCTGAGCCAATGTCTCATTTTAGTAGTGCACTATCTGGCCCTGTATTTGAAAATGGCGTGCGAACGGACTGGGCACCACTAGGTGGCGCGGTTGGTGATAGTGAAGCGGCTCGTCGTCTTGGTATGGCCGCCACCATTTATCACTGGGCACTTCACCCTTGGGCGATTTACGCATTACTGGCTTTGGGGTTAGCGATTTTTTCTTTTAATAAAGGCTTACCGCTGACCATGCGTTCAGTATTTTATCCTCTGTTTGGTGAACGAGTTTGGGGTTGGACAGGACACATCATTGATATTCTAGCGGTTGTGGCTACGGTCTTTGGCCTTGCGACTTCACTGGGTTATGGGGCTTCTCAAGCCGCTACCGGTTTGAACTTCCTCTTTGGAGTACCATTAACGGATACCACCCAAGTGGTGTTGATTGTGGTAATCACCGGTTTTGCGTTAATTTCAGTGGTGGCGGGTTTAGATAGTGGCGTGAAACGCTTATCTGAAATCAATATGGGGCTTGCTGCTTTATTGTTGTTATTCATTGTGATCGCAGGACCAACTCTCGCCATTTTGACTGGGTTCTTTGACAATATCTTTGCCTATATCACGACATTACCTGAGCTTTCAATGCCGTTTGCGCGAGAAGATGTCAATTACTCACAAGGTTGGACTGCCTTTTATTGGGCATGGTGGATCTCTTGGTCTCCTTTTGTTGGGATGTTTATTGCCCGAGTTTCTCGTGGACGAACCGTGCGTGAGTTTATTGTCTGTGTACTCTTAATTCCGTCGACCGTTTGTGTTTTCTGGATGACCGCGTTTGGTGGCACCGCGATTAGCCAATACGTCAATGATGGTTATCAAGCCGTTATTGGGGCCGATTTACCGGTGAAATTGTTTGCTATGTTAGATGCGATGCCGTTGGCTAGCATAACTTCTGTTGTGGGGATTATCTTAGTGGTGGTATTTTTTGTAACCTCCTCTGATTCTGGTTCTTTAGTTATCGATACGATTGCTGCAGGTGGTAAAGTGGACGCACCGACACCGCAACGTATTTTCTGGTGTACGTTTGAGGGGTTAGTGGCGATTTCTCTGATGTTAGGTGGCGGTCTTGCCGCAGCACAAGCGATGGCGGTGACTACTGGCCTTCCGTTTACTATCGTACTGTTAGTGGCTGCCGTCTCCTTAATTAAAGGGCTGATGAGCGAGCCAAGAAAAGCTAAGTAACCAAGTAGCAAAGGTATAAAATGCCATTAAAAAAGCCCTAACGGTGGTTAGGGCTTTTTATTGGCTGATGATAATGGGTAAAAGTCAGGTTCGTTAGCGAATCAACAATAACGGAACGCTAGACTCAACAATGATTTTTGTGGTGTTGCTACCGACAAAAAACTGACGGAGCTTGGAATGTCCGTAAGCGCCCATAACGATTAGGCCTAGTGCATTGCTCTCTTGATAATTTAAAATGGCACGATGAACTTCACCCGTTAAGCTGGCTTCAACCACCTCAATGCCATTTTCTCTGAGTTTTTGCGCTGCTTTAGTAAAAGCTTCCGCTTTATCATTAGCATCTTCCACCATAACGAGGTGGCACGTCATCCCTTTCAAAAGTGGAGTATTGATGGCTTTTTCAACTAATTTGTGGCTAATTTCACTGCCATCAAAAGCTAATAGATAACTTTCTGGTGGCGTAAAGTCGCCCGTTGCCACAAGAATATGGCTTTTAATGGTACGAACGACACTCTCTAACTGAGAGCCCACCGCTTTGGTGTTACTTTGGTTCATTTCACCTGATTTACCGACCACAAGAACACGAATGTTTTGTTCCATATCAAGCAGTGTTTCTAGTAAGTCACCATGTTTTTGCAACTTAGTTAGATCAGCAAAACCAGACTCTAATGCTTTTGCTTCCAACTCATTGAGCAGTGCCTTTCCGTGCCTTAATGCGACTTTGGCTCGTTTTTCATCTAACTCAATCAATTCTTGTAGTAGATGTTCACGGCTGCCCAGCCCGATATTTCCTGAAAGCTCTGGCTCGGTTTCTCGCTCTGATTTATCAAGCACATGCAAAAGTGTTAATGGTGCAGACAGAGTTTGCGCAGTCCAAATGCTTAAGTCCGCTACTGATTGTGAGTAGCTAGAACCATCGATACAGGCAATAATATTTGTCATGACTTGCTCCTTAATGTCCGCCCATAAGTTTTTCTACTTCTTCAGGCTTATTGTGTATCCCAAATTTATCCACAATGGTGGCGGTTGCTTCATTCATCCCCACCAGATTCACTTCAGTTCCCTCACGGCGAAATTTTATCACCACTTTATCTAATGAGGATACAGCGGTGATATCCCAAAAATGTGCCGCAGAAAGGTCGATAGTGACACGCTCAAGGACTTCTTTGAAGTCGAACGATTTAATAAATTGATCGGACGAGGCAAAAAAGACTTGCCCAACAACATGATAAGTACGTTCGGTATCATTTTGAGTCAGATTACTTTTCACCACCATAAAGCGGCCAATTTTATTGGCAAAGAATAGTGAGGCAAGCAATACACCGATCCCCACTCCAATCGCGAGGTTATGGGTAAACACCACCACAACCACAGTGGTAATCATGACGATATTGGTTGAAATCGGATGGGATTTAAGATCTCGAATCGAGCCCCAAGCAAACGTACCTATGGAAACCATGATCATCACCGCAACTAACGCAGCCATTGGGATGAGTTTTAACCAGTCACTTAAAAACACCACCATGATCAACAAAAAGAGCCCAGCGCAGAAAGTGGATAAGCGTCCTCGTCCACCTGATTTCACGTTAATGATTGATTGACCAATCATTGCACAGCCCGCCATGCCACCGATAAAGCCGGTAGCTATGTTAGCTAGGCCTTGGCCTTTACATTCGCGGTTTTTATCACTATGGGTATCCGTGAGGTCATCGACAATGGTCGCGGTCATCATGGATTCGAGTAAACCAACCACGGCAAGTCCCGCCGAATAAGGCAGAATAATGAATAAGGTTTCAAGGTTGAACGGCACGTCAGGCCATAAAAAGATAGGGAGTGTATCCGGTAAGTCGCCCATATCGCCGACAGTGCGAATGTCGATACCAAAGCTGATGGCGATCAGAGTCAGTGTGATGATGCAAACGAGTGGTGAAGGCAACATCTTACCAATAACCGGGAGATAAGGGAAAAGATAGATAATAGCTAACCCCCCCAGCGTCATCGCATAGACATGCCAGGTGACATGAGTTAACTCAGGTAACTGAGCCATAAAAATTAAAATCGCCAGTGCATTGACAAAGCCAGTCACCACTGAACGCGATACAAAACGCATCAAGTTACCTAATTTTAAGTAACCTGCCGCAATTTGAAAAATACCGGTCAATACTGTGGCGGCTAATAGATACTGTAAGCCATGCTCTTTAACCAAAGTGACCATTAATAACGCCATGGCCCCGGTTGCTGCGGAGATCATCCCCGGGCGGCCACCGACAAAGGCGATAATCACCGCAATACTAAAAGAAGCGTATAGACCCACTTTCGGATCAACGCCGGCAATAATAGAAAAAGCGATCGCTTCAGGAATCAGTGCTAACGCAACCACAAGACCAGCTAAAACATCCCCTCGCACATTGGAAAACCAATCGCGCTTAATATTTTGTAACATGTTTGTTCTCTATAAAAATGAAATAAAAAGGTGTGAAGTGAGAGGTGAAGGTCGCGCTAGGGCGGCGTAAGTGGCATGCACGGTATCTCCTGACTGATATTGGGGGCGAGATCTTAGCCATTCAGACCCTAAAGGTCAATCAAGCATTTCTCCAAGTCAGGTGAATGAATTGATGTCGAGCTGGAGTTAATCATTCACTCAGCTATACCCTTCTTACTTCAATCTGCAGGAGTGTTGGCTACGTTCTTTCCCCCCAATCATATCGTCTGTCTATGCTCATGGGGATGATGAGAGCCATCTGTGGCTCTCATCAAAGGCCAGCCTACGGCTGTTCAAATTTGTTTCAGACAAATTTGTCACCCACTTGCCGCTTACCTGCAACGCCAAGT
>NZ_WXWH01000058.1:0-52163 GCF_009904905.1 Vibrio sp. V30_P3S12P165
TTGTTACATTGTGTTAAGTTGCTCATTTTATACTAACTTAGTGGAATAGGGTATCGTCACATATTATTTTTTTATGATTTTGATCGATTTTGGTGATTCATGCTAGAGACTATACCCAAACAACTTGGAGTTGCAGGTAGGCGGCCAATGAGTGACAAATTTGTCTGGAACAAATTTGAACAGGCGAAGGAAACGAAAAAACCGCTATAAGAACAGCGGTTTCATCTTTAAAAGTGGCGGAGAGATAGGGATTTGAACCCTAGGATAGCTATTAACCATCGCCGGTTTTCAAGACCGGTGCTTTCAACCACTCAGCCATCTCTCCGTGTGGCGCGAATAATATAAGGCTTCTTAGTACTTGTAAAGCCTTTTATATTTCAACTGCGCAAAATACAAGCAAAGGTAAGCATGATTTAATTTAATGTTAAAAACAAAGAGTTAATCTGGTGATGATTCAGGAAGCTTTTACCACATTAAATCATCTGGAACGACAAAATCAGCATATGGATCATCTTCATCATGGGGTTGTTTATCTTCTTCAGGTAATGGAATGATGCTGTGTTCATCTCGTTGCCAAATTTTTTGTGCCACGATATTTGGGATGATGGCATAACCCTCTTCATAACGCGCAATAGCAAGATGTCCTTTACTCAATTGGTCTTGGGTTTGTTTATCGACATACAACTTTTTAACTAGGTTGCCATCGGTAAAGTGATACTGAATATCGCCATTATTATGCGGCAATTTATTCATCTCAATCAGTTGCTTGACTTGAGCACGGATCTCTTTAGTTAATAGCTGCTCTTTTTGCTGTTTATTGAACTCCTTATCACGTTCGAGTTGCTCTTGTTTGCTGGCTTCAACCGCCGCTTTTACCTCTCGAGCTTGAAGGCGTGATTTCTTTGATCCTTTTTTAGCCTTTTTTAATTTTTTTTCGTTAACAAGGCCGGCTTTGAGCATTTGCTCTTGAAGAGATAGTCGTGTCATGATCTGTTCCACTCAATAAATAATGCTAAGTGTACCGACTCGTTGTCAGCAAAGAAAGAGGTGAGGGGGCGAATGAGAACGCTTTTATAGGGTTAGGAATGCTTATGCCAATAACAGTAACATACCACCAACTTTTGCCGCTGCGGAAAGATATTTCCCTGCGGTGTAAGGGGTATCGGTCGGTTGCTTCGGCTGTTTCGGATGATCCATACCTAATGCTCCATGCGTAAAGGCTTCCACTTTGTCACCGACGGTTTTCGATTTTAGTTGTTCAGTTTGACTTTCCTCATCGAGTGCCTTTAGGGCAGCCAGTAAGGCTTTCCCTTCTTCGGATAAAGTAACTTTTGTTGCCTCGGTTTGGGAAGGCGAGGGCTCTTTTGCTGTCGTATCAGGCGATATTTGTGGTGAAGGTGAACCGACACTATTCGGCGTATAGTGAGCGGTAGTTCCAGTACTAACAGGATTCATGTTGGTTCTCCTTATTCAGCACAGCAGACCTTTGCCGGAGTATGGAAAGGTGTTGCCTTCCTTTGCCCTTAGATAGCAATAATATCGGCCATTATTCTAAAAACTTTTGATTATTTTTAGAACAATGGAAGTTATTTATGAATAAGCAAGGAGTGTGCCTAATTTTTTACAAGAACCATCATGAGCCCTAAATCGTGTCTTTATCGTTTACAGGACTGCTTTCTGTATACTCGGATCATAAAATCAGCTTCACAGGTAAACTGCGGAGTTTGTTTTAGTTCTTCTCTTAGGGCATCTGTCGCGCGCCAAGCGAAAGGCGTCATTTGTAGCAGATCAACAGCTTCAGAGCCTGATAAGGACATGGTGTAATGCAGTGGTTGCTGGTGTTCTAGGTTAAACCCGGTGAGCTGTTCTGGCGTTTCGTCATGCAGTTGAACGTGTTGGTAAATTTTTTCTTTCAACTGGTAGAGGTGGCGGCCAGCAGGCGTTACCGTGATGACGACTCCGTTATCCATGAGCACTCGGTCAATCTCTTCCTCCTTACAAGGGGCATATATGCGTAAAATGGCATCCAGTGATTGGTTGGCAAAAGGAAGGCGGTGGCTAGAAGCGACAGCAAAATTGACTGTTGGGTAGCATTTAGCCGCATAGCGAATGGCGATTTTGGAAATATCGATCCCATAAGTTGTCGCATTCGGGGCATGCGCTTGAATAGCGGCGGCAATATAGTCGGTGTAATAACCTTCACCACATCCAATATCCAGGACTCGATAGGCGGTATTGGTTAACGCTTCAATACATAAGTTGCTGACCGCTTCCCGCATGGGGTGGTAATGATGGCCTTGTAAGAAGCGACGTCTTGCTTGCATCATCTCCTTATTATCACCAGGATCTTTAGAACGTTTATGATGCGCTGGCATTAAGTTGACATAACCTTCTTTGGCAACATCAAATTGATGTCGGTTATCACAGCAGTAGCTCTGTTTTTGTAAATGTAGGGCGTGATGGCAAAGGGGGCAGAGGTAAGCCATAGGGATCCAATAATCAGCAAAAAGAGAGGCTAAGTTTAACGGTAAGCGAACGAAATAAAAAGGACAGCGAATGCTGTCCCCCACATTATTGAACCGATAATTTTATTGAACGGATAATTTTGTTGAAAGCTGATGATGCTCGCCAGGTTGTAGTATTTTTCCCTCTTCTAATTGATTGGCATGCCATGTTGATTCGACACATAGCATCGTCTGGTAGCCTTCGTCATTCATATCAGCCATTGCTTGTGCGCCTTGCGCCCAAGGGTTCCACAAGACGGCTGAATTATGGCCTTGATTTTCAACCACTAAAGTTCGGTTAAATACAGGGTCTGCGACCCGAATTTGTGCTTCCGGCTGTGTATATACCCGGTCAATGGTCTCTGTGAGAATCAGGTTATCTGGGCCTGCCGTTTTTTGTCCATGGTTAAGACTGTCGAGGTATTCAGGCCCCATGCCCGTGGTTTGCGTTTGACGAATATCGCCCACCTTTAAATAGCTGTGTAAGGCACCAGAGAAAGCCCAAGCTTCTTGATCGGTATTGAGCACATCAAGGGTAACTTGTAAGGTATCACTCACTTCGATCAATAAGCGAATTTGAAACTGGTGGGGCCAGATTGCCAGCGTTTGCTCTGAGGTTTCCAGACCGAGAGAAATAATTACCCCTTGCTCATTTTCTCGATGTTCAACTAATGTCCATTCTGTGGAACGAGCAAACCCGTGTGCAGGTGCTGCGATTCGACCAAACCACGGCCAACAAATCGGAATACCACCTCGTAGCGCAGCTTTACCATCAAAGAGGGCATGCTCACTCATCCAGAGCAAATCGGGTTGACCTGTCGGTTGAAAAGAAAGGACATGACCACCGTGTAGAGCAATACCAGCCACCGCTTTATCGTGGATAACACGAACAATTTTGACGTTATCTTTTTCTACAATGGTCACACAGTCGGAGAGTACCGTTAAAGTGGGGAGTTTTTTTAAATCCATATCTAGCTCCTGAAGTTGTAATTTTTGTGTTCTAATGGCTCTCTTTCAGATAAGCAAAAAGGCGACACAAAGGCCGCCTTTCTTCTCAACGAATTTCTTCGCTAATCGTCACATTATTTAGAGATATGAGAGATTAGGTCTAGAACTTTGTTTGAGTAACCGATTTCGTTATCGTACCAAGATACCACTTTAACGAATTTGTCAGTAAGTGCGATACCAGCCGCAGCATCAAAGATTGATGTGCGAGTATCACCGTTGAAGTCAGTTGATACAACTGCATCTTCAGTGTAACCCAGTACGCCAGCTAGAGCACCTTCAGAAGCGGCTTTCATTGCTGCTTTGATTTCTTCATAAGAAGCTGGTTTTTCTAGGTTAACAGTTAGGTCAACAACTGAAACGTTAGCCGTTGGTACGCGGAAAGCCATACCAGTTAGTTTACCGTTTAGTTCAGGAAGAACAACGCCTACCGCTTTAGCAGCACCAGTTGAAGATGGGATGATGTTTTGAGCTGCACCACGACCACCGCGCCAGTCTTTTGCTGAAGGGCCATCAACTGTTTTTTGAGTTGCAGTTGTTGCGTGAACAGTTGTCATTAGACCTGATTCGATACCGAAGTTATCGTTTAGAACTTTAGCGATAGGTGCTAGGCAGTTAGTTGTACAAGATGCGTTAGAAACGATGTCTTGTCCTGCATAAGTTTCGTGGTTTACACCCATAACGAACATTGGAGTTTTGTCTTTAGAAGGGCCAGTCAAAACTACTTTTTTCGCGCCTGCTTCGATGTGTTTACGAGCAGTTTCGTCAGTTAGGAATAGACCTGTTGCTTCAGCAACTACGTCAACACCGATTTCGCCCCATTTAAGATCTGCTGGGTTGCGCTCTGCTGTTACGCGAACAGTTTTACCGTTAACGATCAGGTTACCGTCTTTCACTTCAACAGTACCGTTGAAACGGCCGTGAGTTGAGTCGTATTTTAGCATGTACGCCATGTATTCAACGTCGATCAGATCGTTGATACCTACAACTTCGATGTCGTTACGCTCTTGTGCTGCACGGAATACGAAACGGCCGATACGGCCAAAACCGTTAATACCTACTTTGATAGTCATTATAGTTGCTCCACAACTTAATTTCTGATTAAAGATAACTGGTAGTAAAATTACAGAATCCAGTAAATGTCTGCAACAGATAATCGGACTTAACTTGTTTAAAGTCAAAAAAAAGCAGCGTTTTTTTTAACAATCCGTTGCAACTGGTTAATATTTACCCCGGGTGCTGATTTTTATCTCTACCAATCGACGTAAAATAAAGCTCAGCCACTGATTACGCTGACTGTTGCTCTCTCGATAGGAAAGTATGTGCTACAAGGTGTAGAATAAGCAAGTTTTCTATAAAAAAAGTAAATGTTTCAAGAGGAAAAAGGAGGAGGGCGGTATGACAAAACAAGAAGAAAAATTCGTAAAACCTGATAGTTACTGGCGTGAAGTTCTCAGTGATGAGGCTTATCATGTTTGCCGTCAACAAGGAACCGAAGCGCCATTTAGTGGTCGGTTATTGCACAATAAACAAACCGGTTTATATCACTGTACCTGTTGTGCAACGCCCTTGTTTAGCTCGGAGAATAAGTATGATTCTGGCTGTGGGTGGCCAAGTTTCGATGCGCCACTCGATGAGCATGCGATTTACTATTTAGAGGATCAAAGTCACGGAATGGTACGAACCGAAATTCGCTGTGCGGTCTGTGATAGCCATTTAGGTCACGTATTTCCCGATGGTCCTCAAACCACCGGGGAGCGCTTTTGTGTTAACTCTGTGTCGTTAACTTTCAACAAAAAGTAAAAAATAGCCGATAATTTAAGCATGTCTTGTTAAAAGCTTACAATAGCAGAGTGCGCGATGATCAATGGGAGATTAACCGATCCGTAAATTCACCGCGCCGGATGGCTTTGGTTAATTGGTTGGCTAAATTGTCCAATCGCGTGAAGGTGTCTTCACTAAATGGATACATCAGTCTAAGCTCTGCTTGAGAGGCAATTTGAACCCCAAACTGCTGACCCACCATGGCCCAGAGGTAAGCCTCTTCTTTTTTATTTAATGCTTGATGGGTGCTAGCAAGTGATTGAAATATTTCAGGATTAACCTGTTTTGCGGGGCTGAGTTCTAGGGCTCGAATAAGAAGACGTATTGTTTTCTCTTGATCTCGTGTGGTGTAAAAGGTCGCTAGTGCGTATTGCATGTCGGCCGTTTCGAGTTCTGGCTTGCCTTCTAGTTGTAAGAAATCACGACGAGCTTGTCTATCGCCGGTTTGACTCCATAAAAAATAGAGCGCTTTAGGCGTTCGTATTTGATGTAGTTCTTGAGTGATGCGTTTTAAGTCTTCATTCGAATTGATCAGTGCAGAAAAGCGGCGTTGGTTGAGTTCCGTTTGGTCAATGAGCTGGATTTGAGCCGCGAGCTCTAAGCATTTTTGATAGTCACGGGTTAGCTGATATTCAGTGATTTTATTCTCGACAGTGGGATTAGTGAGTACCTCATAGCGATGCCAAATCAGATCGGTTCGAGCGACTCGGCATTGTCCGTCATTGATGTTTAACCTCTCACACTGTAATGCTGGATTATCTGTGCAGAGTTTATCGGTATTTTTACGGTTTTCTAGACAGCCGCCTAATAGTATAGGCAGTAGTAGTAATAAGGTTTTTATCCAGTTCATAGTCGTAGCTTGTGATCCGATACACTGATTTATTTAGCAACTCTTGACTGACTAGATGGGCTCGCTATGGTGGCTGCAATCTTAGTCATCAAGGAAAAGGTCATGAATGCACATCAGTTGATTGATGCGATTACCCCTGAAGCATATGAGCGTTTACTCTTCGCTGTAGAAACGGGCAAGTGGCCTGAAGGTACACCACTTTCTGCAGCACAGCGAGATTATTGTATGCAAGCTGTGATGCTGTACCAATCAAAGCATAATCATGATGCTGACCATATGAGTATAGCTATTGGTGGAGAAATGGTCTTAAAATCGAAAGCTGAACTAAAAAAACGTTTTCGCACTGAGCAAGAAGACATTGTTCGAGTTAATCCGAATAAAGCGTAAGCCCTCACATCACACTAAGTTAGCGTTTTTAATTTGATAAAAAACCAAGCGTTATCACTCAAAACCCGACAATGCTTTTTGCTTTGTCGGGTGATATTTGTCTGATGATAAAAGTGAAATTAGTCTGACACTGAGGATGGACTAATCTATAAGCTCATTTCTCCGCGCAACACTTGTTGCATTTTTTCTTTCACTTCTTGATACGAGAGGTTCTGGCTAAGTAAAAAGTGCAGTTTAGCCAAAGCTGCCTCTGGGGTCATGTCGTAACCACTAATTACCCCTGACTCAGCTAAAGCGCATCCTGTTGCATACCCTCCCATATTTACTTTCCCAGCCAGACATTGAGTGAGGTTGACGACAATCACCCCGCGTTGAGAGGCATCGTGTAAATGGGCTAATAAATCGGGATTTTGTGGTGCATTACCGACACCAAAGGTGAGTAGGATCATAGCATTAACAGGTTGAAGTAAGGTGTTTCTTATTACTTCATGTGAAATGCCGGGATACATCGTAATGACACCGATCGGTTGCGGGGTAATATTATGTACCAAAAACGGCCCCTGAGGCGTTTCGCCGACTTTGACATTGTTACTAATTTGGATATTGATACCCGCTTCTAATAATGGGGGTAAGTTTGGTGAAGTAAAGGCACTAAAACCATCAGCATGTGATTTGGTACTTCGGTTTCCACGCATTAATTGATTATTGAAAAACAGAGTGACTTCATTGATGGGATAGTTTGCTGCAAGGTGTAATGAATTAAGTAAGTTGGCTTGACCATCAGAGCGAATTTCGGCCAGTGGGATTTGTGAGCCAGTGACAATCACGGGCTTACCTAAATTTTCAAACATAAACGATAGGGCTGATGCAGTATACGCCATGGTATCCGTACCATGGAGGATGACAAAACCATCATATTTATCGTAATTATCGCGAATGTCATCAGCAATGATTTGCCAATCTTCTGGTGTCATATCAGAGGAATCAATCAATGGATCGTATTCGTGAATCGTAAATAGCGGCATTTCTGGACGATGGAATTCAGGCATACCTGCCAATTGTTTTTCCATAAATCCAGCGACAGGTACATAACCATGGTCGGATTTGGTCATACCAATAGTACCGCCAGTGTAGGCAATATAAATATGCTTTCTAGTCATAGGGGTATCGCTTATTGTAGGGAACAGACGCAAAATTATAGCGAAAACTTCTGCAATAAAAAGAGGCACAGTCCTAGAAAGTGCCTCTTAATCTATCATGTGGGTAAGCGAGCATTAATCTCGCCGTTTTACTGGCTTTGACACGTTAAACACAGTGCATAATACCCTTTAGGATCATTGAGTTGATTGAGAATAGAGGCATCTTGCATCAATTGCTGTGTTACTGGCTGAAAAACAGCAGGAACCACACTCGCCAAATTGATCTCAAACCTTACCTGTGCCTCGCTTAAGAGACTTTGCAGAAAGCGTTGGGCTGGGCTGAGGGGTTCTTCAACCCAGTAAAGGTTATAGCGTTCGAGTTGGGCTAACTGTGCGGCGATAGCTACCGCATCATCAAAATCACCTAAAGTATCCACCAGACCATACTGCTGGGCATCTTTCGCGGTCCATACATGTCCTTGTGCGACCTTATCAACCTCTGCAAGCGGTAGGTTACGATGTTTACTGACCAACGTAATGAAGCGTTGGTAGCCATTTTCGATCCCCATTTGGATCGCATCTTTCACATTTTCGTCTAATCCGCGGGTAATACCAACGCCAGAAAAAGGTGATGTACCGACGCCATCGGTATAAATGCCCAGTTTATTTAGTCCTTTTTCAAAAGTCGTGATCACACTAAAAATCCCGATAGAACCGGTTAAGGTGGTGGGCTGCGCGACGATTTGATCGGCACTCATTGATATCCAATATCCGCCGGATGCCGCAAGGCTTGACATTGAGGCGACAACCGGTTTTCCAGCCGCTTTCAGCGCGTCTATTTCATTACGAATTACCTCAGATGCAAATGCGCTGCCTCCTGGGCTATCGACTCGTAACACGACTGCTTTGACTTTTGCATCATTACGAGCTTGACGCAATAACCCTGCAACGGTATCGCCGCCGACATTACCGCGAGATTGAGTGCCATCCATAATCGCTCCACTGGCAACAATAATCGCAATATCGTCAGCATGACGAATCAAGGTCGGTTTCATCGTATTACGGTAGCGATAGTAGTCAATCGCGTTATAACTGTCTTCACCATTACTGCCAAAAACTTGAGCCAGTTCGTGACGCACCTGTTGTCTCGTTGCTAATTGATCCACTAAACCGAGTGAGAGGGATAAGTCAGCTAAGTTACCGGAAGCATTGCTTAATAATGACAAAAACTCTTCCATGGTCGGGTTCAAACGTTGAGGCTCTAGTTTACGGTTAGCAGCTACATCACTGATATAAGCGCCCCACAATTGACTTAACCATTGACTGGCCGACTCTCTTGCTTGGTCAGACATATCATCTCGGATAAAGGGCTCAACTGCAGACTTATAAGTACCGACACGAAACACATGAGTATTGACGTCGAGTTTTTCTAGTAGGCTTTTGTAGTACAAATTATAGCTACTATAGCCGCGTAACATCACACCGCCATCAGGGGCGAGATAAACTTTATCGGCATAGCTGGCAAGATAATATTGGCTTTGATTATAAAAATCCCCGATCGCATAAACCGGTTTACCCGACGATTTAAATTCATTGATCGCTTTAGCGATATAGCGCAGCTTGGTTAAATTAGTTTCAGGCATCTCTCGTAACGCGAGCACAAGCCCTGTGACACTATCATCATCTTTTGCATAACGAAGTGTATCAACGACATCAAACAAGACATTTTCTCGGGGCATTTCCCGACCAAATAATGAGTCACTGAAAGACTCCATCGGGTTGAGATAAGAGCTTTGTTCAACAATGGGACCGGAGAGGTTAAGCACAAGAGCTGAAGCTTTTTCCACAACAGGCGTTGGAGCGTCGGCACTGAGATACAAAAAGTAAACAATAGCGATGGTTAATAGGAAAATAAGGTTAGTGAGGGCTAAACGGATAAAAGTAATAACTTTCCAAAATCCTTTAAATATCAGCCCAATAAATCGGAATAACTGTCTCATTGTCTCTCCAATGCAACCGTGAATGAGGTCCTGATCATAGTGTGTAACATCCTACGTGATCTGTCATATCCAAACAACAAGATTGATCAGTGTTACAAAAATGTAAACACTTGTTTGATTTTTATGAAGGGCAAGATTATTCTGGTCCGACCATGATGAGACCAACAAAAGTGATGTCGCCTATGTACCCACACTTATTACAGCCATTAGATTTAGGATTTACCCAACTGCGTAATCGCGTGTTGATGGGGTCAATGCATACCGGGCTTGAAGAGCATAAAGAAGGTTTACATAAGTTGGCTGCCTTTTATGAAGAGCGAGCCAAAGGTGGGGTCGGCTTGATTGTAACTGGGGGCTTTTCTCCTAACCTTCGTGGTCGATTGCATCCGCTTAGTGCTGAATTTAGTAAAGCTAAACATGCCAAAGCACACCAAGTTGTGACCGATGCAGTGCACCGCCATGGTGGAAAAATTGCGCTGCAATTACTTCATGCTGGTCGCTATGCCATGCATCCTTTTGCTCAAAGTGCTTCGGCCATAAAAGCGCCTATTGCTAGATTCTCGCCCAGTGAGATGAGTGTCAGACAAATCCGTAAAACGATCGATGCCTTTGCCAATAGTGCTGAACTTGCTCAGCTTGCAGGGTATGACGGTGTCGAAGTGATGGGGTCGGAAGGCTATCTTATCAATCAATTTATTTGTAAGCGAACTAATGTTCGTTACGACGATTGGGGAGGCAGCTATCAAAATCGCATGCGTTTTCCTTTGGCAATTGTTCGAGCTATTCGTGCGGCGGTGGGGCCTAACTTTATTATTATTTTCCGTTTATCTATGCTTGATTTGGTCGAGGAGGGCAGTACTTTTGAAGAGGTGGTTGAATTAGCCCAAGCGTTGGAGCAAGCAGGAGTGACCATTATCAATACTGGAATTGGATGGCATGAAGCTCGGATTCCAACAATAGCGACTCAAGTACCGCGAGCGGCGTTTAGCTGGGTGACTGAAAAAATCAAATCACATCTAAGTGTGCCCGTTGTAACCTGTAACCGGATTAATACGCCAGAGCAGGCGGAGAAAATTCTTGCTAGTGGGCAAGCGGATATGGTCTCGATGGCTCGACCATTTTTGGCCGATGCGGAATTTGTCCTCAAAGCTGAGCAAGGGAAAGCCGCCTTGATCAATACCTGTATTGGTTGTAACCAAGCCTGTTTGGATAATATTTTTCAAGCCAAACGTGCTTCTTGCATGGTGAATCCACGTGCTTGTTACGAGACGGAATTAACATCGCAACCGGTTGAGATAAAGAAAAAAATAGCGGTTATCGGAGCTGGGCCAGCAGGGCTTGCTTGTGCGACCACATTGGCTGAACGTGGTCATCAAGTGGATCTATTTGAACGGCATGACCGAATTGGAGGTCAGTTTCGTTTGGCGATGCAAATCCCAGGGAAAGAAGAATTTAGAGAAACCATCCGCTATTTTGCCAATCGAATTGATCAAACGGGAGTACAGTTACACCTAGCCTGCCAAGTTAGCTTCGATATGCTAGCCAACTACGATGAGGTGGTGATGGCCTCCGGTGTTGAACCCAGAAAAGTTCAACTCAATGGTATCACTAATCATGAAAAAGTGATTGATTATCAAACGCTGATTCGTGAAAAACCCCCGGTTGGGCAAAACGTTGCAATTATTGGTGCTGGAGGTATCGGAATAGATGTTGCAACCATGTTAACCGAACCAGAAGGAAATAGCTTAGACGATTGGTTACATGAATGGGGAATAGATAAAGAAATGGCGCATGCTGGAGGGCTATATCCCTACCCTGAGGTATTGAGCGAACAGCAAGTCTGGTTACTACAACGTCGTAAAGGCCGAGTAGGCCGTGGGCCTGGTAAAACGACGGGGTGGATTCATAAACGTACATTAGAAAAACGTGGTGTACATCTGTTAGGTGGTGTCAGTTATGAAAACGTCGATGAAACCGGTTTGAATGTGACTGTGGAAGGAGAGCACCAGCATCTCGCAGTTGACCATATTATTCTCTGTGCAGGGCAAGAATCCGTTCGACCGTTTGAAGAGCAGTGGTCGCAGCTCGGGGATAAGCTGCATGTGATCGGTGGTGCAGATCATGCTGGCGAGCTTGATGCCGTGCGAGCCATTCGTCAAGGGGTAGAGCTTGCGCTAACACTATAAAATGATCTCAGCATCTTGAGGTTTTCTTGATTGATAACGATAGTTTAAACAAGGGCTGAACGAGGCGTCAGCCCTCACTTTTTTCAATGATGCTTGATGAGACGCTATAAAATAACGGTTTTATTACCATAAACAAAAACATGATCGTTAATGACTTTATTGAGCGCTTTACTTAAAACATTTTTTTCAACATCTCGGCCCGCTTGTGCCATATCTTGTGCACTGAAGGTGTGATCAACCGGAATCACATCCTGCTTGATAATTGGGCCTTCGTCTAAGTCATTGGTGACAAAGTGTGCAGTCGCACCAATGATCTTCACGCCACGCTCATAAGCCTGTTGATAAGGTTTCGCACCAATAAAGGCAGGTAAGAAGCTGTGGTGAATATTGATGATTTTGTGGTGGAATTTTTCCACAAACCCTGGCGTCAAAACTCGCATGTATTTTGCGAGTACTAGAAAGTCGGGTTGATAAGGCGTTATCGCTTCCAGCATTTTCTGTTCATGCTCTTGACGATTCAGCCCATCATGTGAAACATGATGGTAAGGAATATCAAATTTCTCGGTTAAATTTTGTAGTTTATCGTAGTTACCAACTACCGCTGCAATTTCAACATCTAGGCTACCATCATAGGTTTTCATGAGAATATCGCCTAAACAGTGTGCTTCCTTGGTCACCAGAATAACGATACGTTTCCGTGCTGAGTCGATCAATTTTCGCTTTGTACCACTCGGTAGCGCGTTGTCCAAGTCTGCAAGCAGCGTGGTGTCGTTGAAATACCCTTCAAGCTCCGTTCGCATAAAAAAATGACCGCTGGTGTTATCTACAAACTCATTGTTATGAATAATATTAAGCTGGTGTTTGTAACAAATATTGGTGATTTTTGAGATCAGGCCTGGGGCATCAATACAATGCGTCAGAAGGGTTTTTCTTTCCATTAATAACTTCCATGAATACTTTTTAGTATAAAAATAAATCGAGGGCAGCCAGAACGGTGATGCAGCCCACACAGTAAGGTCTATAATTAATCTATTATCAAGTGAGATTCAACAACAATCATGGCTAGAAGATAACGGCTTTTTCTTTCGACTCTAAACAGAGCGCACGCTAGGTGGTGTTTATGGATAAAGAATTACTTGCACGTAAATTGTATGTCGAGCGAGTGCATGCTCTTATGGGGGATAATCCAATTGATGAAGCATTACTGGATGCGATGTGGGAAAGCAAAGCCTCTCCAGTTGATGCAGCGAAGGCGATGATGCCTTCTGCGAGTGATGGTTATGATGCACCCGCTTGGTTATCCCGTTACCTCAATCGCAAATAAAATCGCAAATAAAGTTCTCACCTAGTGCGAATGCGATTTGAATTCGCGCTAGGTAGGGAAACCTGCCATAATCGCATCATTCAATACGGCACTTGTTTTTAGGATGATCGCGAAAACTTTTTCTCAACATGGAGCTTTGGGCAAGGCCATTCCTGGCTTTCAAGGGCGTCAAGCACAAGTCGATATGGCAAAAGCGGTCGCTAATGCCATTGAGCAACAATCGCAATTAGTGGTTGAAGCTGGAACAGGAACAGGCAAAACCTTCGCTTATTTAGTGCCAGCCCTACTGAGTGGCAAAAAAATCATCATCAGTACCGGGTCAAAAAACTTACAAGAGCAACTTTTTCATCGTGATTTACCGTTGATGATTAATGCATTAGGCTTTCATGGCCAAGTGGCGTTACTCAAAGGACGAGCCAATTACCTTTGCCTTGATCGACTTAGCCGCCAGATGATTGAAAGTCATAATAACGGAAGCGATCCGACCTTATTGACTCAACTGGTCAAGGTGCGTAGCTGGTCATCTGAAACGAAAACCGGTGATCTTGGTGAATGCGATGCGCTACCGGAAGACAGCCTTATCATTCCAACCATTACCTCCACCAACGACAACTGCTTAGGAAAAGAGTGCCCAAGCTATCAAGATTGTTTTGTTTCTAAAGCGCGCCGTAAAGCAATGGATGCAGAGGTTGTTGTGGTTAACCATCATCTTTTTTTTGCTGATCTTGCTATTAAAGAAACCGGATTTGGTGAATTGATCCCCGAAGCTGACGTATTTATTTTTGATGAAGCACATCAGCTCCCTGACATTGCCAGCCAGTATTTTGGTCAGTCAGTATCGAGCCGACAAATTCAGGAGTTGGCAAAAGATATTGAAATTAGTTATCGCACCGAAGCTAAAGACATGCGCCAATTGCAGAAAATTGGCGATAAATTACTGCAAAGCGCAATGGACTTACGTATTTTGCTGGGGGATTGCGGATTTCGAGGAAACTGGCGTGATGCGATGGCATCGGTTGCGATCGCTCGGCAAATTGAGCGATTGCAAGAAAGTTTAGATTTTGCCATTGATGTTCTTAAACTTGCTTTAGGACGAAGCCAGTTACTTGATGCGGCATTTGAGCGTGCAAATTCCATTAAAGGTCGAATTGAGCGAGTTTGCGATGTGTCCGTAACAGGATATTCTTATTGGTTTGATACAACCCCGCGTCATTTTAGCCTACACATTACGCCTCTATCCGTGGCCGATAAATTTCAAGAACAAATCACTCTCAAAGAGGGTGCGTGGATTTTCACCTCTGCAACCTTAGCGGTGCAAGATGATTTCAGCCATTTTACTCATCGGTTAGGGCTAGAACCCCGTGAGCAGTTCTCTTTACCCAGCCCCTTTGATTACCAGCAGCAAGCTCGTTTATGTGTCCCGCGTTATTTACCGGAACCCAACAGTCCAGGAGTGGCGGATCAATTGGTGCGAATGTTAGCCCCAGTGATTGAACAAAACCAAGGGCGCTGTTTTTTCCTTTGCACCTCTCACAGTATGATGCGGGAATTAGGCGAGCGATTTAGAGCTTGTTTAACCTTGCCAGTATTATTACAAGGGGAAACCAGTAAACAGAAAACCCTAGCGGAATTTATGGAACTAGGTAACGCATTGTTAGTGGCAACCGGCGCATTTTGGGAAGGAATTGATGTTAGAGGCGATACGCTAAGCTGTGTTATTATCGACAAACTTCCGTTTACTGCACCTGATGATCCACTGCTAAAAGCCCGTATTGAAGATTGTCGCTTACGAGGTGGGGACCCATTTGTTCAAGTTCAATTGCCAGAGGCGGTAATTACCTTGAAGCAAGGTGTAGGACGACTCATTCGAGATCAGAAAGATAAAGGCGCATTGATCATTTGTGATAACCGTTTAGTTACTCGTGACTACGGTGGTGTCTTTCTTGCTAGTTTACCACCAATTCCTCGAACTCGAGATTTAGAGGTGGTTAAAGACTTTCTGCAGTCTCAATCAGAAACCGCAATCAATTAGAGAAACACATGAGCGCAAAAATTCTAGCTTTAGATACCGCAACAGAAGCTTGTTCTGTTGCTTTGATGGTTGGTGAGCACATTTACTCGCGTAGTGAAGTTGCACCTCGTGACCATACCAAAAAAATCTTACCCATGGTTGATGAGGTGTTAAAAGAAGCGGGATTAACCTTACAAGAGCTGGATGCCTTAGCGTTTGGTCGAGGCCCAGGTAGCTTTACTGGGGTTCGTATTGGCATTGGAATTGCACAAGGTTTAGGGTTTGGTGCCGATTTACCCATGATAGGAGTCTCGACTTTAGCCGCTTTAGCGCAAGGCGCTTATCGTGAGCAGGGGGTAACTCGAGTTGCGTGTGCGATCGATGCCCGAATGGGCGAAGTGTATTGGGCGCGTTTTGAACGTCAACAAAATGGCATTTGGTTAACGGTTGATACCGAATCGGTCGTTGCACCGCAATCATTGCTAGCGAGCTTGGGGAAGGAAAGTGAATCTCAAGTGTGGTCAACCGCTGGGACAGGTTGGGCGGCCTATCAAGACACACTCTCGAGCTTACCCTTTGTCCAGCAAGAAAGCGGAGTGCTTTACCCACAAGCACAAGATATGGTGGTATTAGCGTATCAAGAGTGGCAACAAGGTCGGACGCTTGCTGTTGAAGAAACCAGCCCGATTTATTTACGTGATACGGTTGCTTGGAAAAAATTACCGGGGCGTGCGTGATCGAACCACGGTAATCGTGGGTACGATTTAAGCGAATAGTAAACTTAGTGAGTGAGGAGCAGTATGGTTGCAATTAACGGCTTGCCCCCCGCCCGAATCTCGAATACCCAGCAAACTTCCAAAGCGAAGAAAAATGACGGGGCGAAAGGGCAATCAAGAGTTAGCCAAACCAGTAAAGTGGCCGATGCGGTTTCTCACTCGATTCGCCAAGTCGATCTCGCTGATATTGATCGCGCAAGGTTGCACTACGATTTGCCGGAAGGTCAGGCTCGTAAAGCCATAGAAGAGTACTTAGGGGTAATGAATCAAGCAAAACAAGAGGAACTTGCCCAAATGCTCGGTGTCGATATGTATATCTAACCAAAGGGGAAATCCCATGATGCACCATCCATTTCGTCTCGGTTTGTTTTCGCTGCTAGTGATGTTGACTGCTTGTGCTTCTCTTCCTCCTCAATTGATGAGCGAACAACAATCGGTAATTTCTGATTACACCGAGTGGTCTAAAAGGCCAGCTAACGCACATGAAGAGGTTCGTTTAGGCGGCGTGATTGCCCAAATCACCAACCTGACTGATAGCACCAGAATTGAGATTGTGAATCTACCTCTTGATCAATCAGGTCGTCCGAATTTAGCGCATGAACCTCAAGGGCGTTTTGTCGGATATGTGGATGGGTTTCTTGATCCCGTCACCTATGGCCCTGGGCGTTTGATCTCCATGATTGGTACCACTGCGGCATCAGAGCAGGGAAACGTGGGAGAATATGATTACCATTTCCCGGTCATGAAAGTGAAGGGCTACTATTTATGGCGAGTCGAAGAGCGGATTATTATCGATGATATTGGCCCTTATCTTTTCCCTTGTGGTCATTTTCATTGTCGTTCTATTGATGATTACCCACGCCGTGGACGTGTGATTCAAGAAGTGAAGTGATGCTACAATCTCACACATATGCGCTTGATTATGGACAACTGGCGGGGTTAACCATTGGCTGTCCAAAACAAGCCGAGGTAACTTTAGTTTTTTTACATGGCTGGTTAGATAACGCAGCCAGTTTCCAAACCGTGATAGAGGCGTTACATCCTTTAGCACCCAATTGGGCTCTCTGTGCGATTGATTTACCCGGCCATGGCCTTTCTAGCCACAAATCCAGCGCCAGTTATTATCCTTTTCACGACTATATTGACGATATTTATCAACTGCTGCTTACAATTTCACCAAACAGACTAATATTAGTCGGTCATTCACTTGGTGCTTTAATCGCAAGTTGCTATAGTGCCGTCTTTCCTGAGCAAGTTGCAGGACTCGTTCAAATTGAAGGCCTCGCACCTTTGATAGAATCACCGGAAAATAGCCTTGTGCGTTGGCGAAAAGGTGTCATCAGTCGCCATCGTTTGCGTCGTAAATCTGAACGTTATTATTCTAGCTTGCCAGCAGCACTGCAACATCGAGCGCGTGTCAATCAATTGCCGATGCACTTGTTAGAACCCATCGTCAGAAGAGGGATTTGGCAAGTAGAAGGCAAGTGGCAATGGCGGTACGATAAAAAGTTAACCACTGAATCGCTTTATCGTCAGTCATTACCTCACGCACAGCAAGTGATGGAGCAGATTGTTTGCCCTCATCTGGTGATATTAGGGGAGCATGGTTTTGCCTCTCTTGAGCAAGACGTCGCAAACTATTGGCATGCAAAAATGGAAAAACAGATCATTTCTGGCGGCCATCACTGTCATCTTCAGCAACCTTTACAGGTCGCAGAACTAATATTTGGCTTAGTTAACAAAATTTAAACAAGTGTTTGAGTGTTTCGTGCTCAAGCGCTCTGGCTGTGCTGTAATAGAGATCATTTCTATAACAAAGATAATGATAATTATGCCAGCCAATTACGAGGAGTATTACCGTGGATAAACCTTGGCTTTCACGTTATCCCGCCGATGTACCGGAAACCATCAATCCTGATCAATATTTATCATTGATTGAGATGTTTGAGCAGTCAGTACACAAGTATGCGGATCAGCCTGCTTTTATGAATATGGGCTCAGTAATGACATTTCGTAAGTTGGAAGAACGCAGTCGAGCGTTTGCTGCCTATTTACAAAATGAGCTTAAGTTAAAAAAAGGCGATCGAGTCGCTCTGATGATGCCCAATTTATTGCAATATCCTGTGGCACTCTTTGGGATTCTGCGTGCGGGTATGATTGCCGTGAACGTCAATCCACTGTATACCCCTCGTGAATTAGAACACCAACTCAATGATGCTGATGTTGGTACAATTGTTATTGTGTCTAATTTCGCCAATACGTTAGAACAAATTGTCGACAATACCCAAGTTAAGCACGTGGTCTTAACGAGCCTTGGGCAAATGCTGCCGCGAGCAAAAGGTACTTTAGTCGATTTTGTGGTTAAGTACGTGAAAGGCATGGTTCCTAAATATGATCTACCGGGTGCCATTTCTATGCGTAAAGCACTGCGTAAAGGGCGACGTTTACAGTATGTCAAACCCTTCATGTCAGGAGAAGATATCGCCTTCTTACAATACACGGGGGGGACGACAGGCGTTGCGAAAGGAGCTATTTTAACGCACCGCAATATGATTGCTAACGTATTACAAGCTAAAGGTGCTTACGGGCCAGTATTGCGTGAAGGACGAGAGCTTGTGGTAACGGCGTTACCGCTCTATCACGTGTTTGCGTTAACCGTTAACCTGTTGCTGTTCATTGAAATGGGCGGGAGCAATTTATTGATCACCAATCCACGAGATATCCCCGGATTTGTAAAAGAGCTACAAAAATACTCATTCACTGCACTCACCGGGGTGAACACGTTATTCAATGCCCTAGTGAATAATGAAGACTTTCATGAACTCGACTTTAGCCATCTCAAACTGTCGGTCGGTGGTGGTATGGCTGTACAACGTGCGGTCGCTGAAAAATGGAAAAAGATCACCGGAATCCATTTATTAGAAGGCTATGGTTTGACCGAATGCTCTCCTTTAGTGACAGGCAACCCTTATGATCTTTCCGATTATTCGGGGGCGATTGGTTTGCCTGTACCGTCGACTGAAGTCCGAATTGTCGACGATGAAGGGCAGGTGTTGGGATATGATCAAACGGGTGAGCTACAAGTTCGTGGCCCTCAAGTGATGCAGGGATACTGGCAACGCCCAGAAGCCACCAAAGAAGTGATTGATGAAGAGGGATGGTTATCCACTGGTGATATTGTCAAATTCGATGAACAAGGCATGGTCTATATTGTTGATCGTAAAAAAGACATGATTCTTGTCTCCGGTTTCAACGTTTATCCAAATGAAATTGAAGATGTGGTTGCGTTACACGGTAAAGTGCTTGAAGTGGCAGCGATTGGTCAACCTCATGAGGTTTCAGGCGAAGTAGTGAAAATCTATATCGTCAAACGCGATCCAAGTTTGACCAAAGAAGAGGTGATTGCTCATTGCCGTAAGCACCTAACGGGGTATAAAGTACCTAAATTGATTGAGTTCCGTGAAGAACTACCAAAAACCAATGTCGGTAAAATTTTACGCCGCGTATTGCGTGAAGAAAATGATGCACAACAAGCAGAAAAGGCAAAAAGTGCTTAGTTCTGTTGCTCAGTGATCACCATTTATAGTGTTACAATGCCGACTCAACTTGTCGGCATTGTTCTTTTTAACCTCATCGACTCTTAATCAACCAAGGCAAAGTGAGCCATTTGTGAATTATCAAATTATTAACCAATTTAATGAACTACAACGAATTTGTACACTCGCTCGTCAATCGGATGTAGTAATGCTGGATACCGAGTTTGTGCGGACTCGTACTTTTTACCCACAACTTGGCCTGATTCAGTTATTTGATGGTGAAACACTGGCGTTGATTGACCCACTGGCTATCGAAGATATGAGCCCTTTCATGGCACTATTGCAAGATGTTTCAGTACTTAAAGTACTGCATGCTTGTGGTGAAGATCTGGAAGTATTCCAACACCGTTTTGGGTGCGTCCCTTTTCCTATGGTTGACACGCAATTAATGGCCGCGTTTACCGGTTATGGGCTTTCCACCGGCTTTGCTGCTTTGGTGCAAGATTTATTAACGGTCACATTAGACAAAAGTGAATCACGTACCGATTGGCTGGCAAGGCCATTGTCACAAAAGCAGCTCGACTATGCTGCTGCAGATGTTTTTTATCTATTACCTATGTATGAGCAATTACTGACCAAAGTTCGTCAGATGGGGTGGTGGGATGCGGCACAGCAAGAATCGTTACTGCAAATTGAGAAAAGAACCCGGGTGACTGACCCAGAGAATGTTTATCTTGATATTAAAGGAGCATGGCAGCTTAATCGACCAGCATTAGCGATTTTAAAACCCTTAGCCACATGGCGTTATCAAGAAGCCATGAAGCGAGATTTAGCGCTTAACTTTGTGATTCGAGAGCATGACTTATTAACCATTGCTCGTTTAGCTCTCCACTCGCCGAAACGGATGGAAGAGGAAGGCATTGACCCTCATGTTATTCGTCGTCATGGAGCGAAAATTTCACTGATAGTAAAAGAGGCAAAGCAAATTCCTGCGCAACACTATCCAGCATTAATCGTGCCTTTGATGGATCATCCCGGCTATAAGCAACTGTTTAAGAAGCTCAAAGATGAAGTGAAAGGGGTCTCGCAAATATCCGGCTTATCAACGGAATTTTTAGCCTCCAAAAAGCAGCTAAATCAGTTAGTGAATTGGGTTTGGAATAAAGGCCGAGATCCAGAATGCCTCCCTGAGCTGATGCAGGGTTGGCGTTTACCGCTACTCGGTGAGCGATTAAATAACTTGATAAAGTGACCACTTCGATCATTCCCGCCTAGGCGGGAATGATCGGCTGGCGATTATTTTTCTTCATCGGGCAATTTAACGTTTAACTCCAGCACAGAAATATCATCGCCTTTGTGCTCAAAGGAAAGTTCAACCATGTCAGGATCAATCGCCACATACTTAGCGATCACCTTCAAGATATCTTCTTTAAGCTGGGGCAAATAGGTTGGGGCTGGATCGCTTTGACTGCGACGCTCAGCGACAATGATCTGCAAGCGTTCCTTGGCTAAACTTGCTGAATTTTTTTTCTGTGGGCGGAAAAATTCAAGTAATGACATAGGGTTAGCCTCCAAAAAGTCGTTTAAAGATGCCTTTCTTTGGCTCAGTTAAAAAACGGAACTCAATTTCCTGCCCGAGCAGTCGTTCAACCGTATCATCGTACGCTTGGCCAGCATCAGATTGCTCATCAAAAATAACGGGAATCCCCTTATTTGAAGCATTTAATACAGCTTGGCTTTCTGGGATCACCCCGAGTAAAGGAACGTGTAGAATTTCTTCTACATCTTCGACACTGAGCATTTCCCCCTGACTAACACGGGTTGGATTATAGCGCGTGAGCAGCAGGTGCTGTTTCACGGGTTCAAGCCCTTGCTCTGCCCGTAATGACTTCGAATCCAGAATGCCTAAAATGCGGTCAGAATCACGGACTGAAGAGACTTCAGGGTTGGTGGTGACAATGGCCTCATCAGCATAATACAGCGCCATTAATGCCCCTTGTTCGATCCCTGCGGGTGAATCACAAATAACAAACTCAAAGCCCATTTCATTGAGTTCATTTAAAATACGTTGCACCCCTTCTTTGGTCAGTGCGTCTTTATCTCGTGTTTGTGAAGCGGGGAGAATAAACAAGTTGTCATTGCGTTTATCTTTGATTAGCGCTTGGTTAAGCGTGGCTTCGCCATTGAGCACATTGACGAAATCGTAAACCACACGTCGTTCACACCCCATGATTAAATCTAGGTTTCGCAGGCCGATATCAAAATCGATCACCGCCGTCTTTTTGCCTTTTAAAGCTAAACCAGACGCAATAGCTGCGCTGGAGGTGGTTTTGCCTACCCCACCTTTTCCTGACGTTACAACAATAATGCGTGCCATCTAATGAGTTTCCTTTCGATGCTAAATTGTGAGTAATTCAAAATGCAGTGACTCTTCGCTTAAACTCAGCATCACTTTCTTTTGCCAAAACCCACTATCAATTTGATCGCTCAGCCAATAATTCCCTGCAATGGAAACTAGTTCGGCTTGTAAATCGTGACAAATAATACGTGCTTCTTTTTGCCCACTAGCCCCTGCAATTGCTCGGCCGCGTAGTGTGCCATGAATATGGATTGAACCATCGGCGATCACTTCTGCCCCAGGGCTAACATGGTTTAAAATAACCAAGTCACCGTCTTTTGCATACACCTGCTGCCCTGAACGTATCGGATTGCGAACCACTTTGGTCGGTGCCATCTGGGTCGGAGCGTGAGATGGCGTATTACTGGCCGTCATCACCGCAAACCCCGCGGAAAAAGCTTGTGTTTGGCAACGTTTATCTTTACACCCCGTAATGCCAACGGGGACAAAACCGGCTTCAATAATGCCATTTTTTAGTGTAGCAAAATCAATCTCACCCACTACTTTATCAATGTTTAAAACAATCGGCGCATTGGCAAAAAAAGCGGGGGCTTGCTCTGTTTTTTGTTTTAGAAAATTCACCGTAGTCTCCACTTGATTATCCGCCAGATGCAGTACAGATAAAGTGAAACTACGGCCTTTTAGGTCAGGTATATTTGACATCGTAACGTTGACCTCAATAAACGCCTGTTCTATACCTAAGCGAATCTACAATTTAAGCGAAGGTACAATGAGTGCACAATCCCTCTTTATTTGTCGGAAAAGGGCATTTGGTATAGGGTAATTAGCGTTGTCGGAGACTATAGTTGTCATGTTATATTCAGCGCCTTGGTACAGCAAGTTATCTTGCCGTCAATTCGGTGATTTCCTCGCAATTTTAGCGGTGATGATCCGAAATGAGCGAAATTTTATCCCCAATGCGGGAAAATTCAATGGAAAGGGTTGGCATGCTTTGTTCTATCTATAAGAGTTCAAAAAAAGAAGGCACTTATCTCTATATTCCGAAGAGAGATGATTTTTCACAGGTTCCTGACACCTTAATGCAGACTTTTGGTAAACCTATTTTTGTCATGTTAGTTAATCTGGCCAAGCGTCAATTGGCCTACGTGGATGTCGAGAAGGTGAAAACGGCGTTGGGGCAACAAGGGTTTTTTTTACAATTGCCGCCACCACCAGAAAATTTATTAGCACGTTATAAAGAACAAAAACAGCAAAATAGACAAGGTTCGTAACCCGGATGGTTTGAGGAGAGTCTTTTGAAAAAAATTGTGTCAGTGATACTAGGGATGGCATGTTCATGGCCATTATGGGCAAATCCAGTCAGTTTTGAACAGTATGTGGAAGGGTTAAAGCAAGAGGCGCGTCAAGAGGGGATTTCTGAATCGATCTTAACGGCGGCGTTTGCGAATGTGGAACATCGTCCTCGCGCCGTTACTGCTGATCGTAACCAGCCGGAAAAACGGCTAACCTTGGATGAATATATTCCACGCGCAGTACCCGATTGGAAGGTTAACCAAGCTCAGGCGTTATATGATCAACATTACGATGAGCTACAGCGGATTGGCAAACAGTATGGGGTTCATCCACGTTTTATTGTCGCGCTCTGGGGAGTCGAGAGTAACTTTGGCCGCTTTACTGGTAACTATTCGGTGATCGATGCGTTGACCACAATGGCTTATGATGGACGACGTGAAGCGTTTTTCCGCAAAGAAACCATGGCCGCATTGCAAATTTTACAGCAAGGGCACATCCAGATAGACGAGATGAAAGGCTCTTGGGCTGGAGCAATGGGGCAATGCCAATTTATGCCTAGCTCATTTTTGGCTTATGCAGCCGATGGAAATGGCGACGGGAAGAAAGACATTTGGGGAACCACGGCGGACGTCTTTGCATCAACGGCTAATTATCTCAGCCAATCGGGGTGGGATGATCGATACACTTGGGGGCGACAAGTTAAAATACCACAAGGGTTTGATCGCAGCTTAGAAGGTCGCCAAGCAGGCAAAGCAAAATACCTACAAGAGTGGAGCCAACTGGGTGTGACCCGCTATGACGGTCAACCATTGCCAAAACTCGATCAGGATATTCAAGCATGGCTGATTATTCCAGATGATGAAAAAGGGCGAATCTATTTGGTGTACAACAACTATAATGTGCTGATGAAGTGGAACCGTTCACACTATTTCGCGCTAGCGGTCAGTCATTTAGCCGATAGAATTAAATTTTAAGCCAACAAACACTTTTAACGAAAGGGCTGGTTATCAGCCCTTTTTGATCATAACCATAGGGGTGAATGTGTTATCAGATCGTGCCGGGCAAATGGTGATCTTTGCTGCGTTAGTCAAACAACAAGGGTTTACCGCGGCAGCTAAAACATTAGGCGTTTCGGTCTCCCATGTGAGTAAGCAATTAGCACAACTGGAAGCTGCACTAGGAGCAAAGTTGATCCAGCGAACCACACGCAGTTTTACTTTGACTGAAACAGGCCAAGCCTTTTATGACCATTGCGCTCAGCTCGTGAGCATCATTGATACCGCCCAGTCAGAGGTGGAAAGTCAGCGCGATGAAGTCTGCGGATTATTAAAGCTGGGTTTATCGCAGTCGTTCGGAACCTTGCATATTCTGCCGACCTTAGAGGCGCTGCATCAGTTGTACCCGAAATTAAAAATTGAAGTGCATTTATTTGATCATAAAGTCGATATGCTGCAAGAAGGGCTCGATCTCTGGATCACGAGTAATGAAATCTTACCAGAGGGCTACGTTGCTCAACGTTTAGTCGATTGTCAGTTTATTGTCGCGGCTTCGCCCGATTATTTATTGCAACACCGCATACCTCAAACGCCTCATGATCTGCTGACCCATAATTGTTTAATTTATCGCAGTTGGGAGCGAGACTATACCCATTGGTCATTTGCCAATGCTGAGCAGCAACTGACCATCCAAGTCTCAGGAAATTATTCGGTTGATCTCGCCGAAGCGGTGCGTGATGCCGCGGTTGCAGGGTGGGGGATTGCCTATTTAGCCACCTATTTAATTCAGGATGAATTTCGTCAAGGTAAACTGATTCAACTGTTACCCGATTGGCGTGCCAACCAAGTGATGCCGTTTTATGCGGTTTATCCAAGCCGTCAACATATGCCTAAGAAAATCACTGCGGTCATTGATTTTATCAAAGCCAAAATTGGCTCACCTTGTTACTGGGATCAGCAACTAGCTCCTTATCTCCGTTTTAGTCAAAATGAAAGATAATGGCGCGAAATTTTTTCTCTCCTGAGAAATATTTTTTCTAAATGGAAATAATAGCATCAAGCAATCGTTTAGTTATTTATAAATCAAACAGTTAAATATGGGTGTCACAAAGGGATATTTTTAGTGCGATCCGATTAACATTTGCCACTTGCGCAATCCGATTTGAGGAATAGAATCCCACGCCTTCCCTTATTGGTAAACTTTTCGGATGCTTTCATGAACTCACTTCTTGGTGTTGCCGCGATTTTAGTTATCGCTTGGCTACTTTCTACAAACAGAAAAAATATTCAATTGAAAACGGTGGTTCCCGCCTTTTTGCTGCAAGTCGGTTTTGCGCTATTGGTGCTGTATGTGCCGATGGGTAAGGACATTTTAAATCAGGTGACTGGAGCGGTGTCACATTTAATTGATTATGGACAAGAAGGGATCCGCTTTATCTTTGGTGGTTTAGCGAATGATAGCATTGGTTTTGTATTTGCGATTAATGTACTTGGCATCATTATCTTTTTCTCAGCATTGATTTCAGGCCTTTATCACATCGGATTAATGCCTAAAGTCATTAATGTTCTCGGTGGTGGGATACAAAAACTGCTTGGCACAGGAAGAGCTGAATCACTTTCCGCAACGGCCAATATTTTTGTCGGTATGATTGAAGCACCACTGGTTGTGAAACCCTATTTAAAACAGATGAGTGACTCACAATTTTTTGCCGTGATGACGTGTGGGTTAGCCTCTGTCGCTGGAGGAACATTAGTTGGTTACGCTTCACTGGGCGTAAATTTAAACTATTTGATTGCTGCGGCGTTTATGTCAGCTCCGGCCGGTTTGTTAATGGCCAAAATATTAGTACCAGAAATCGAGCCTCATATTTTACCGCAATGTGATGATTTAGCTGACATGCCTAAAGCAACCAATGTTGTCGAAGCGGTGGCCGATGGAGCCATGTCTGGGTTACGTATCGCGGTCGCCGTTGGTGCCACCTTATTAGCCTTTGTCAGTGTGATTGCACTACTTAACGGCCTGCTCGGTTGGGCGGGCAGTTTGGTAGGGGTCGAACTTAGCTTTGAGTTGATTTTAGGCTATCTATTTGCGCCGGTTGCATGGCTACTGGGCATTCCATGGCACGAAGCAATCACCGCTGGGGCACTTATTGGCAATAAAATTATCGTCAATGAATTTGTGGCCTTTATTCAGTTAATGAACGTTCAATCGCAACTGAGCGAACATTCTCAAGCCATTGTGACCTTTGCACTGTGTGGCTTTGCCAATATTTCAACCATGGCAGTATTGATTGGTGGGCTAGGCAGCTTAGTGCCAGAGCGGCGCAGTTTTATTTCTCGATATGGTTTTCGAGCTATTTCGGCTGGGGTCTTAGCCAATTTAATGAGCGCGGCTTTAGCGGGCGTGATTCTTTCGCTGTAACGCTGGCAAAGACAAAGCAACAAAAACGGCGAGCCAATAAAAAGCTCGCCGTTTTTGTTCGCATGGCTGAGCGTGGGTTAGTCGGTGTGGAACAGCTCGCAGGCCATTAAGGTATTTTCTATTAAGCTTGCTACCGTCATCGGCCCAACTCCGCCGGGAACCGGCGTAATAAAGCTGGCTCGGGTACAAGCGACATCATAATCGACATCGCCGACCAGCTTACCGGTTTCTGAACGGTTAATACCGACATCAATCACTACGGCACCTTCTTTAATCCAATCGCCAGGAATAAAATGAGGTTTTCCGACCGCCACGACCAAAACATCAGCCTGACGAACGTGGTGTGCTAAATCTTTCGTGAAACGGTGGCAAGTAGTCGTGGTGCAACCGGCTAATAACAGCTCCAAAGTCATGGGGCGACCGACAATATTTGAAGCCCCGACGATCACGGCATGCTTACCCCGCAAAGGAATATTATAGCGCTCTAATAGGGTAATAATGCCCTTGGGGGTACATGAGCGTAAGGTCGGAATTCGCTGAGCTAAGCGGCCCACATTATAGGGGTGGAAGCCATCCACGTCTTTATCCGGCAAGATACGTTCCAGCACTTGTGTGGTATCAATTCCGGCAGGAAGTGGTAATTGCACTAAAATGCCATCAATCGTGCTATCGGCATTTAAGGTATCAATTATTGCGAGTAACTCCGCTTCACTGGTGTTTGCCGGAAGGTCATAGGATTGAGAAACAAACCCGACTTCCTCACAGGCACGACGTTTACTGGCGACATACACTTGAGAGGCTGGATCTTCTCCAACCAATACTACGGCGAGTCCTGGGGCTCGTCGTCCCGCTTCAATACGTACTTTGACACGAGCCGCAACTTCTGAACGTACCGTTTGGGAGATTAACTTTCCATCAATTTTTTGAGCCGTCATGACTTTCCTTACTTACGCATTAGTAGCCAAAAATTTTGCGCGAATTGTCGCAAAGATCAAGGGAAATATCCACAAGCAATCGTTTGCTTTGTTTGGCTTTTAAGCAAGCGGCTAGCGCATGGGTAGAAAATAACCAATTTATCCTCAATCGAGCGGTAGGGAAGGGCTTGATTTATCATCCGTTCACTTGCCATGGCAAAAAAATGAGTGTGCTATTGTTTTTAATTTAGGCACTTAACACACAAGACCGCATAAAGCCGTTGATTTACCTTAGTGAATTCGTATAATGCCAACCCTGTAATGCGCCCTTAGCTCAGTTGGATAGAGCACGTGCCTTCTAAGCATGTGGTCACAGGTTCGAATCCTGTAGGGCGTGCCACATTTGAGAGGCGTGAACGGGTTATAACCTGTTCACGCTTTTTTCTTTGTCGCCGATTTCACCCGAGCATCGGCAAGTGGCTGGCATAACGACGATTATGTTTGCTATCTCATAAAACCATACTAAACCTCATTATAAATTCATGATTTTTGTGATTCGGCTGGTATCATAAGGCCAATGTTTTGCACCTCAAGAAATCTTAAATGAACGAACAAGAGCAACACTTCCTCAAATCGTTAGAAAGCAAGCTTTGGACAGCCGCAGACAAACTCCGTGCCTCACTTGATGCCTCTCAATACAAGCATGCCGTGCTGGGGCTAATTTTCGTTAAATATGTGTCTGACGCCTTCACCCTGCGCCAAGAAGAGCTAAAACAAGATTTTGCTAACCCTGACCACGAGTACTTCCTCGATCCTGAAGGTTACACGGCAGAAGAATTGGAACAAGAAATCGCAATTGAGTTAGAACAGCGCGATTACTACCAAGAAAAAAACATATTTTGGTTACCGACTGAATCTCGTTGGCAGTTTCTGCAAGACAATGGCCCTCGTGTGATTGGCGGTGCGGACTTGGTTATTGATGGTAAGACCAAGAAGATCACCTCGGTTGGTCACCTGATTGATAATGCGCTGGAAGGGATTGAGCGCGACAACCAGAAGCTAAAAGGTGTGCTCAACAAGCACTACGCCTCGCTAAAAATTGATCAAGCAAAACTCAATGAGCTGATTAACCTAATCGCAACCATTCCGTTTAATCATAAATCCCTGAACAGCAAAGATATTCTTGGTCATATTTACGAATACTTCTTAGGTCAGTTTGCCCTGGCTGAAGGCAAAAAAGGCGGTCAGTTCTATACCCCTGCCTCTATCGTTAGCTTGATTGTGGAGATGATTGAACCGTTTGAAGGCCGTGTCTATGACCCTGCAATGGGTTCCGGCGGTTTTTTTGTCCAGTCAGAGAAATTTATTGAACGTCGTGCTAACCAAAAAGAGATTGATCCGCTCACGCAAAAACAAAGAATCTCGATTTACGGTCAGGAATACAACTACACCACATGGCAACTGGCTGCGATGAATATGGCGATTCGTGGGCTGGATTACGATTTTGGCAAAGAGCCTGCTAGTACCTATACCAACGACCAGCACCCTGATTTACGTGCCGATTTCATCATGGCGAATCCGCCGTTCAATATGAAAGAGTGGAATACCGGCGTTGATGATAACGATCCGCGCTGGGTATACGGCACACCGCCTTCAGGGAACGCCAACTTTGCGTGGATGCAGCATATGCTCTACCACCTTGCGCCGGATGGCTCGCAAGCTTTACTGCTGGCTAATGGTTCGATGAGTTCATCCACCAATAACGAAGGGGAAATTCGTGCCGCCTTGGTCGAGAATGATTTGGTTGAATGTATGGTCGCGCTGCCGGGGCAACTGTTTACCAACACCCAAATTCCGGCTTGTATCTGGTTTTTAACCAAAAATAAACAAGCGCGCACCGATAAAGCGGGCCGTAAGCTGCGTGACCGCAAAGGCGAGGTGCTGTTTATTGATGCGCGTAACCTTGGCTATATGAAAGACCGCGTACTGCGTGATTTTAGACCAGAGGATATTCAGAAAGTCGCTGACCTGTTCCATGCTTGGAAAACAGGCGAAGAAGTGAATGGCGTGACGTATCAAGACCAAGCCGGTTTTTGCAAATCCGCAACCTTAGCAGAGATTAAAAAACACGATTTTGTACTCACTCCGGGACGTTACGTTGGCGCGACTGAAGAACTGGACGATGGTGTGCCATTTGCTGAGAAAATGGCAACGCTAACCGCTAAGTTAAGCGCGCAGTTTTCTGAGTCAGCCACGTTAGAAGCTGAGATCAAGAAGAACTTAGCGGGGTTGGGTTATGAGCTTTGATTGGCCTGAATTTACGATTGATGAATTAAAAGCTCCAACAAAAGGTGCTATTGCTATGGGGCCATTTGGCTCTCGTATCAAAGCCGAAAACTTCGTTGATTCTGGTGTTCCGGTTCTTAAAGGTGGCAATTTACATGGCGCTTACATCAATGATAGCGATTGTGATTTCCTCACTGAAGAAAAAGCAGATGAATTAAAGTCATCGGTAGTGTACGAAGGAGATATTGTAATTACTCATCGTGGAACAATAGGACAAGTAAGCATTGTCTCAGATGAGTCTAAATATCCTCGATATGTAGTATCACAAAGTCAATTGAAAATTTCTCTAGATAAAACAAAAGTTAACCCATATTACGTTAATTACTATCTGAGAAGTCGATTGGGCCAGCATCAACTATTGTCATTTGCATCTCAGGTAGGTGTTCCGGCAATCGCTAAAGCTTCGACCTCAGTGAAGCAGATTCGGGTTCCCTGTCCCCCTTTGATAATTCAGGAAAAAATCGTAGATTTTATCCGAGCTATAGACCGTAAACACACTAATAACAGCAGTGTTAACCAAACCCTAGAAGAAATGGCGCAAGCCATCTTCAAATCATGGTTTGTCGATTTCGACCCAGTGAAAGCTAAGATGAATGGCGAGCAACCAGAGGGTATGGATACGGCCACTGCCTCGCTATTCCCCGAAAAGCTCGTTGAGTCTGAGTTGGGCTTGATTCCTGAGGGTTGGGGTGTTGGTGAATTATCAAAGCTGTTTGAACTCCACAGGGGATTCGACTTACCAAAATCTAAACGCCAAGACGGGGAATATCCTGTCTATGCTGCGGGCGGTTATCATGGTACCCACAATGAGTTCAAAATGGAGCCTCCGGGTATCATAACTGGGCGAAGTGGCGTGATCGGGAATGTATATCTTTCTCTTGATAAGTATTGGCCACTAAATACAACGCTTTATGTTCGAGAGTTTAGAGCATGTGGGCCATATTATGCTTACCACTTACTCCGTTCACTAGATCTTAAGTCCTTAAACTCTGGCTCAGCAGTGCCGAGTCTAAATCGTAACTTTGTACACTCAACAAATGTGTTTCATCCGGACTCTGATGTATTGGCGAAGTTTGAAGAGATTGTTACTCCTCTATTTGAAAAGATGGTCGCTAATAATGAACAAAATAAGTCTCTTTCAAAGCTACGCGATACTCTTCTTCCTAAATTGCTTTCCGGCGAAATCGAGTTAGGACAGGCTCAAGAATTAGCCGAGGTCGAATAATGGCAACCCGAGTAGAAATGATTATCGAAACGCTCAAGGCGAACCCCGACAAGAAGTTTACTGCTCGGGATTGGCAATCGGCAAACCGCATCGTCTCTGAAAATAGGGATTTCCACCATTATATTGAGCAGGTTGGCATTGATAACCAAACCGGACGGTTGATTAAGAGCGCATGGAATAAATAATAAGGATAAAGGCTTAATGATTACTGAAGACCAACTAGAACAACAATGCCTCGATTGGTTTAAAGAGCTAGGCTATCAATACCAAAATGGCTATGACATCGCGCCGGATGGTGCGCTTCATCCAGCCACAGCCGTTCCCGAACGTGAAAACTATCAGCAAGTCACGCTACAAGCGCGGTTAGTGTCGGCATTGGAAACGTTGAACCCTAATGTACCGAGTGACACCTTAATCGAAGTGGCGAAAACCGTTGCCACGCCGCTAACGCCCATCCTGATCAAAAACAACCAAGCTTTTCACCACTATTTAATCGAAGGTGTGCCGGTTGAATACTCGGTGATGGAGCACGGACAATGGGTGACCAAGCATACTCATGTTCGCTTAATTGACTTTGACAACCGAGAGAATAACGAATTCTTAGTGGTCAATCAGTTCACCATCACGGGCAGCAAAGTCAATCGCAGGCCAGATGTGATAGTCTTTATCAATGGTTTGCCAATGGCGGTGATTGAGCTGAAAAATCCCGCTGATGATCACGCCGATATTTGGAATGCTTACAATCAAATTCAAACTTACAAAGAAGAAATCGCCGATCTGTTTGTGTTCAACGAGGCATTGGTCATTTCTGATGGTTGGACGGCGCGAGTCGGTTCTCTTACCGCGAACAAAGAGCGCTTCTTGCCATGGAAGACGATAGAAAGTGAAGACGATAAGCCGCTACTCGAATTCCAATTAGAGACCATGGTGCGTGGCTTCTTTAAGCCAGAATTGCTGCTCGATTACATCCGTTACTTTGTTTTGTTTGAAACCGATAACGACAAAGTCATCAAAAAAATCGCCGGTTATCACCAATTTCATGCTGTACGTGCTGCGGTGAAAGCCACGGTCATTGCGGCCACCACCGCTGATCAAATCACTGAACCCCGAGCCAATTACGCCAATGTCGTGGTGCCGGGAAGTAAAAAAGCCGGCGTGGTTTGGCATACTCAGGGCAGTGGCAAAAGCATTTCGATGGTCTGCTACGCCAGTAAATTGCTGCAACAACCAGAGATGAATAACCCGACTCTGGTTGTTGTTACCGACCGTAATGACCTAGACGGCCAGCTCTTTAACACCTTCACCATGGCGCAAGACACCTTAAAGCAAATCCCGCAACAAGCCACTGACCGCGATGCTTTGCGCGAGTTACTGCTTAATCGTCAGTCCGGTGGCATCATCTTCACCACGGTACAAAAATTTGCGCTGCTTGATGAAGAAACCGCGCATCCTGTTCTCTCTGAACGCTCGAATATCGTGGTGGTGTCTGATGAAGCGCACCGCAGTCAATATGGCAATAAAGCGCGCCTTGTTGATGTCAAAGACGAGCAGGGCAATGTGGTCGGCCAGCGTTATGTTTATGGTTACTCCAAATACATGCGTGACGCACTGCCCAATGCCGCCTTTATTGGTTTTACCGGCACACCCATATCGCTAGATGACAAAGATACTCGCGGGGTGTTTGGTGACTATGTCTCGATTTACGATATTCAAGATGCGGTCGATGATGGTGCCACCGTGCCTATCTATTACGAATCGCGCCTCGCCAAGCTCGATATTAATCAAGATGAAATCGAAGCGCTGAACGATCAGGTCGAAGAAGAAATCGGCGAAGACGAAGAAACCGCCAGCCGTGAGAAAATCAAATCACACTGGTCGGCGCTGGAAAAACTGGTCGGTGCCGAGCCACGCATCCAGCAGGTGGCAAAAGATCTGGTCGAGCATTTTACCACTCGCTGTGAAACCTTTCCGGGTAAAGCGATGATTGTCGCCATGAGCCGCGAGATTTGTGTCGATTTATACGATGCCATTGTGGCGATTAAACCTGAGTGGCATAACGATGATCCCGCTAAAGGCGCAATCAAAATTGTCATGACCGGCAGCGCCGCTGATAAGGCCAAAATGCAGCCGCATATTCATGATAAGAAGACCAAGAAGCTGTTCGAGAAACGCTATAAAGACACCAGTGATGAACTGCAATTGGTGATTGTGCGCGATATGTGGTTAACCGGTTTTGATGCGCCTTGCTGTCATACCATGTATATCGATAAACCAATGAAAGGTCATAACCTGATGCAGGCGATAGCGCGAGTGAACCGCGTGTTTAAGGATAAGCCCGGCGGTTTGGTGGTTGACTATATTGGTATTGCCAATGAGCTTAAAAATGCACTGAAGACTTACACCAACAGCCAAGGCAAAGGTAAGCCGACCGTTGATACCGCGGAAGCTTTCGCGCTCTTTATGGAAAAAATCGACGTCATTCGTGGCATGTTTGCCACGCCAGTGGATGGTGAGGTGTTTCACTATCGCCCTGATTTTGAAACTCGGCCGCTGCAACTGCTGCCGGGAGCCGTCAACCATATCTCGGGCCTCTCACACCGCAACAGTAAAGGCGAACAAGTTCGTGATGGCAAACGCCGTTTCCTTGATGTGATGGCGGCAATGATGAAAGCCTTCTCGCTGTGCAGTACGTTGGATGAAGTGAATGGCTATCGGCATGAAATCGCCTTTTACGGCGCGATTAAAACCGCATTTCTCAAACATTCTACGGTGGATAGCAAACGCAGTGATGAGCTGCGAAACTCTGCCCTGCGCCAAATCCTCAATAACGCGATAGTGGCCGAGGGGGTCGATGATATCTTTAAAACCGTAGGCTTGGATAAGCCGAACATAGGTTTGCTCTCTGAAGAGTTCTTAGAAGATGTGAAGAACATGAAAGAGAAAAACTTGGCGGTTGAGCTGCTTGAGAAGCTGCTGCGTGATGAAGTGAAAGCGCGGATGAAAAACGATGTGGTGCAAGAGAAGAAATACTCAGAGCGCATTATGGAGTCACTACGTAAATACCATAACCGTAGCATTGAAACCGCACAGGTGATTGAAGAGTTAATCCAGTGGGCAAAAGAAATGCAAGCCGATGCTGACATGATGGCTAAGCTTAATCTCACCCCCGATGAAATCGCCTTTTACCGTGCATTGGTCATCAACGAGGCTTCAGTACGCACCTTAGGTGATGATAACCTACGCAAACTGGCGATTGAATTGACCCACCAACTGCGTCAATCCGCCACGGTAGATTGGCAGAAACGTGAAAGCGTGCGTGCACGGATGCGCAACCTTGTACGTCGTTTACTGCGTCGCTGGAAATATCCACCTGATGCGGCCGAAGAGGCGATTAAGCTGGTGTTAGAACAAGCAGAAGTGCTAGCCGATGGCTGGTATTCGTAGTGGTAAATTTTTTATCAAAGAGCTTTTACTATGGACATATCTCAGGTTGATATCAATTCTCTGCTGATTCTTAAGCATTTACTTGAAGAAAAGCATGTCTCGAATACGGCTCTGAGAATGAATGTTAGCCAGTCATCTGTCAGCCGTGCGCTGCAAAAAATGCGTGCACTATTTTCCGATGAGCTTTTGGTTCGAACCCATTCAGGCTATGAGTTAACGCCGAAAGCCTTGAATATCAAGCAAGACATCAACTTAGTGATCAATAGCTTAGAAGTATTGGTGAACAAACAGTCCTTTGACCCGCAAACAACCACAAGTACTGTACGATTTTTTGGTCTCCAGCCGCAGATCAATACCTTAATGCCCACGGTGATTGGTGAAATTCGCCGTCAAGCGCCGAAAATGACCATCAGTATTGATACTACAGCGAAACGGCACTTTGAAGCCTTGATTGCCGGTGATGTGCATTTTGTTCTATCTGCTCATCAGCCCCCCAGTTCTGATCAAAATTTATACCGAATGATAGTTGCCAAACGTGAATTTAAGCTACTTATGAGTCGGGATCATCCGCTTGCCGAGCAAACACTCTCGGCGAAAAAATTGCGCCATTGCAGTTTTGGACAAATTTCTCTGCAGGGAGAAAAAACCCTCTCGTTTGAACATAAATTTATTGAGCTTGGTTTAGTCGATAAAAAGAATCGCCTATCGGTTCCTGTGCTGCTCAGTCATTTTAGTTCTGCAGCGAATATTGCAGCGACCAGCGATATCATCTTCCATCTTCCTGCTGCTTATGCTGAGGAGGCGTGTCGAGATCGTCGCTTAATCACCCGATCTGTCCCGAATGAACTCCGCTTAGACTTTACCTCGGTGTATCTCTATTGGCACAAGCGATTTCATGATGATGCGATGTGTGAATGGGTGCGCTCAATTTTTAAACAATATTATGTCGAAGATCATGCAGAAAATCTAATAATTGCATAATTCATAGCAGTGTTATGCAATATGCGGATAGTGATATTCGCATTCACAAATACGATTCTGATTGCTAATTTATCTTTCCCTCTATCTAATTGATAATAATTATCAGTAATAATCTGGATTAATTATCATGCAACCAGTTCGTTTTGATTGTCGTCGTAAGTCTGTAAAAATGACAGAAATGATGACGATAGGGCTAAGTACCGTTCTTTTTACCCCGGCTTTTGCGGCGCAGATAGACGCTTCTTCGATGGAAACCTTGGTGGTGACCGCATCAGGTTATGACAAAGCTGCCACTGAAGCACCAGCATCGATTAGTGTGATTGACCGTGTGCAGTTAGATAGCCGCTCTTACAAAGACTTAACCGATGCTCTGAAAGATCTTCCGGGGGTCATTATCACCGGAGGCGGTTCGCGTCAGGAGATTTCTTTACGGGGGATGCCTTCTGAATATACGGTTATTCTTGTTGATGGGCGCAAGCAGTCGGGGCGCGAAACTCAAGTGAGTAGTGGGGGTGGTTTTGAACAGGACTGGTTACCTCCGCTGAATGCTATTGAACGTATCGAAGTGGTACGTGGCCCCATGTCGACGTTGTATGGTTCGGATGCGATCGGTGGTGTTATCAACATCATTACCCGCAAAGATTATCAGCAGTGGCACGGTAGCCTTCGTGCTGAAGCAACATTGCAAGAAAAGGCCCAATCTGGTGATTTTTATCAAGGCCAGCTTTATCTTGCAGGCCCGTTAGTGGAAAACTTACTCAGTGCTTCGCTATCGGGTTTGTATCAAGAGCGTAAAGAAGATGAAATCTTATATGCTAATGGGGGTAAGGAGCTACAAAGTTATCGCGCGTCGCTTTATCTGACACCGACCGATGACGATACGCTGACCTTCGACTATACCTATCATGATCAACAACGCATCAATACTGAAAACAAGTCCAGAACGGCAAATGCAGAAACCAATAACCACCGTCGCTCATTCGGCTTGGCTCATGCTGGGACTTATCAATGGGGGCAAGGTCAATCGTATTTAAGTCACGAAAACGTTGAAAATGTGGGCCGTCAATTGGAGGTCGAAAATACCAGCGTGAATACACAGTGGTCGATGCCCATTGGCGAACATTATTTGACGGTGGGTGCTGCTTACGAAAAACAGCAGTTGGATAATCGCCAGTTTTTGTTTAAAAACCGCCAGTGGTCTTTGTATGCCGAAGATGAATGGTACTTAACCGAGCTGTTTGCATTAACCGCAGGGTTACGCTTGGACAATAATGATCAGTTTGATACTCAACTAAGCCCGCGTTTATACGGTGTTTATAGCTTAGATCGCCATTGGACGCTAAAAGGTGGGCTTTCGACAGGCTATCGTGCGCCGAGCTTGACGGAGATGGAAGGCGATTGGGTACAAGAAAGCTGCAATGGTCGCTGCGAGGTCTTTGGTAACCCAAATCTGAAACCTGAAACATCGGTCAATACGGAAATAGGAATTTATTTTGTTGGCGATGATTCTCTCACATCGAACGTGACGCTGTTTTACAACCGCTTCGAAGATAAAATTGACAAGGTCAACCTTGATGCCAACTGCAGTGGCCGAGCCTGCGATGCCACTTACGTCAATGTCGAAGATGCCAAAACGTATGGCGCGGAAGTGTCTATCTCGAAAAACATTGTTCAAACTCTCGATGTGTCAGCAACCTATACCTATAGTGAGACGGAAAAACAGTCTGGTGATGACAAAGGATTGCCGTTGACTCAGATGCCTAATCATCTTTTGGCGATTAATACTAACTGGTCTGTCGTTGATCATCTCAATATTTGGACTCGTACCTCCTACCGGAGTAAAGAAAAACAGGCAATTACCCAAGATTCTCGCAATGTGCTAGCCCCTTCAGTCACCTATTTCGACTTTGGTGCTCATTGGCAACTCAATACCAATGTCAAGCTTATGGCCGGTATCTACAATCTGTTTGATAAAGAAACCACTTATCAAGAATATGGTTATGTGGAAGATGGGCGGCGTTATTGGTTCGCTATCAACACGACATTTTAATCTCACTTTTAAACCACATGTCTCTGGTGCCATGATCACCAGAGACTTTGAGAATTGATCATGAAAAAAATTATTTATTTCTTGTTGCTGTGTTGTTTTGCATCACCGAGCTTAAGTTTAGATGTTAACGCTAACGTCAGTAGAGATGTCGTTTATAAAACGATTAATGGGCAAGCACTGAAGATCAATATCTATTTTCCTCAGGAGTCTAGGGTTGAGCGTCCACCGTTACTAGTCTGGATTCATGGCGGAGCATGGAAGAGAGGTAGTAAAGAAGCGATTGAAACGGGCAATCGACAACTGCTTGATTCGGTACTTGCTCAGGGCTATGCCTTGGCTGCGGTTGAATATCGATTAAGCGGTCAAGCGAGTTTTCCTCAACCGGTGATCGATATTAATGATGCGATCAATTTTTTGCATCAAAGGGCAGATGAGTATCATTTTGATGCTGAAAAAGTGGTGCTAATGGGGCGATCTGCGGGAGGGCACCTAGCGGGACTGATCGGCGTGCTGAACACGCATCGAGATCTCAATTTTCCCTTTGAACCCAAATATCAAGTTGCCGCCGTGGTCAGTTTCTTTGGGCCAATGGATTTATTAGCGTTAGGTAATGCCAAAGGCGACAAGACCACTCAAAATTCATCCGTTTCTAAATTTCTTGGCGCTATTCCGGCACAAGCCCCGGAATTAGCGAAACAAGCTTCACCGATCCACTATGTTTCTGCTCAAACACCACCGTTTCTTTTACTGCATGGTGATAGAGATAAACAAGTACCAATAGTACAAAGTATGGAGTTTAAACAAGAGTTGGATCAGCACAGAGTAGAGAATCAACTTTTGATTGAACCAGGCGTGGGCCATAGCGCGAAAGTCTTTGATACGGAGAAATACGTTCCTACCGTTATTCGTTTTATCCAACGCTATTTGCCGGCAATGGTTTGAATTCAATGGCCACCAATCTCAGCGTGTCAGGTAAATAAATGCAAAGTGAGTGGATAGGTCGAGCCATTACTTTAATATTGGCTTGTGTACTATTTTAAGAGGTCATCATAATGAAAAGAGCAATAATAGGGCTAACAATGCTGATTGGTATCGTAAGCTTAGTGGGTTGTAGCGCGAGAAATGGGCTTGAGCTCACGCCAGTTCCTGTTCAAAAACAAACCATCGATTATAAGACAGTGAACGGAAAGACTCTTGCCTTGGATCTTTATCTGCCTCATCAACAACAAGCGGCACCTTTACTCGTATGGGTTCATGGTGGAGCATGGATGCGTGGATCGAAAGATGAATTTTTTACTAAAAATGGACGATTAGCGAACACGTTGTTAAAGCAAGGTTACGCGGTGGCGGTAGTAAATTATCGCTTAAGCAGCGAAGCAACGTTTCCTGCACCAGTCGCAGATATTAACGATGCGATCAATTATCTGATGGATCACCGTCAGAATTTCTCTTTAAAGAGTGATCGTGTGGTGATGATGGGTCGGTCTGCTGGGGCGCATTTGGCGATGTTAGTGGCGACGTCTAATACTTATGACAGTGGCTTTTATCTCGCAGGGCATGAGCCGCGTTATAAAGTGTCCGCAGTGGTGGATTTTTTTGGACCGAGCGATCTTGTTGAACTGAAAGGAAATAGCGGAGCAATCGACCATGACGCACCAGACTCATCACAAGCTAAAATGCTGGGTAAATCACCAAGAGAAGATGCTGAGCTTGCTAAATGGGCTTCCCCAACAACTTATATTAATAACACAACACCACCTTTTATTATCTTTCATGGCCTTAATGATACCACGGTACCATATAGCCAAAGTGAGTATTTAAAAAGTGTACTTGACGGTTATGGGATAGAAAATCATCTTTATTTAGTTGATGGGGCTCACCATGGTGATCCGATTTTTGATACCGATCCGTATGTCACTCAAGTGTTAGATTTTATTCAGTCAAAGGTTGAATAGAGCAATACTTTATTTATCTCTTGCCGCCTGCCTGAAACTCTAAGTTGTTTGGGTATAATTGTCGATTTTTTGCTATTTGAACAGTTAAGCGTATGTGGATATCGCTATTCAATCACCATAGGTTCAACTTCTTTGTATATAAAATCTATTAGAGCTTTTGCTGCGCGAGATAAACTACTGCGATTGGGATAAACTAGCCATCCAGTATATTTTACCGAATCAGTTTTTGGCAATAAATGTACTAATCTTCCTTGTTCGACTTCAGGTTTGGCAAGATGATTCGGGTGGTACATTACTCCCTGGTGTTGAATGCAAGCACTGGTGATAAGCGCAATATCATTGACAATCAGTTTTCCTTTTGCCTGAAATGTTTGTCCGTTAGATAAAGGAAACTGCCTTGCTAATTTGCCATCAGGCATTCTTTGAATAATAAAGTTATGTTGTTTTAATTCATCTTCACTATAGGGATGGCCATGCTTCTTTAAATAAATAGGGCTGGCGTAATAGCCCATGGTAATTGTTTTTAATGGACGTGCAATTAAATTAGAGTTTTCTAATTGTTTTCCAATACGAATGGCGATATCTATATTATCTTTAATTAAGTTTCTGTCATCGGCACTGATAATTATTTCTATATGTACTTTAGGGTGTTTCTCCATAAATTTAAATACTGATTTTTCAAAGATATCTATCCCCGGTAATGGTAGTAACTGTAATCTAAGATGACCGTTTAGCTCAAGTGAATCGTGTGTCATATCTTCAATGACGGCATCGAAATCTGCCAGGAGGGGTTGAGTGCGTTGATAAAAGAGTCGGCCATTTTCCGATAACGTGATTGCTCGTTGATGACGATGGAATAAGCTGACTTTTAGCTCTATTTCTAGATTTTTAATCCGTCGACTTAAGTTGGATTTAGGCAAGTCTAGTAATTCAGAGGCTTTAGTTAAATTGCCTGCATCTACAATTAAATGAAATAATTTAATATCTTCTATTCTCATATTTAGATGCCTTTGTTTTGATTTTTAGAACTCAATGTTGCACATTGTTGTGTTTTTTGCAATGGAAGGGTTCTCTATAATAAATTTTTATTAGTAGACAGATCTCAAGGATACTATGTTGAAATTTATGTTTTATCCAATTACTAGCATATTTGCACTATCAACTTTGCTTGCTGGTTGTAATTTTGCCAGTCAAAACGAAGCTACCCATCCAAGTGCACCTCGCTCGGTAAAATTGCTTCTTATTGATCAATCCCCGTCGTCACAACAACGACGTTTCCCTGGTAAGGTCTATGCGAGCCAGCAAGCAGACCTTGCTTTTAGAATTAATGGAGAACTGATTCAACTAGATTTAGTGGAAGGACAATCTGTTACTCAAGGTGATATTCTTGCCGAGTTAGATAAACGTGATGCTATCAATGCTCTGTTGAATGCAAAAGCAAACTTTGAACTGGCTGAAGTTGATTTTAAACGCAAGCAAACTTTACTGGACCGAAAATTAATTTCGGCTTCAGATGTTGATAGTGCCAGTGCGATCTTAAAATCAGCAGAGGCTAGCCTGAGAGCAAGCAAGGATCAATTAGCGTATACGACGTTATATGCTCCCTTTTCAGGTGTTATCGCGAAGGTACATACGGATAACTACCAAATGATTCCTTCGAATCAAACCATCATTACTTTGCAAAATATCGATACTTTTGATCTAAAAATTCAATTGCCAGAATCTGTGCTTCTTGACTTAAAAAATGCCATGCCTCTTGAAGATATAAAGGCTTTTGCGCAGTTTGATAGTTTAGGGGAGCGTTTTTTGTTGCGTTATAAAGAGCATAGTTCTCTTGCAGCGGAAGGAACACAAACCTATGAAATGACCTTTACCTTAACCGCACCAGAACACATGCATTTATTACCCGGGATGAGTACGACGGTCTCAATTGATATGATCCCTGATTCTTCTCATTATCCTTCGATGGCACTTTTACCATTGAGTGCGTTAGTGAAAACAGGTCAGGATTTTACAGATAAAGGGGAACATGATGCCTTTGTTTGGGTATATCAGCCAGAGACTCAGATATTGAAATTAACCCCGATTTCACTAGGTAATCTTCGCGCTGAAGGGGTTGAAATTTTGTCTGGGCTTGAGGGTGGTGAGCAAGTGGTTGTTAATGGTGTCAACTCGTTAACGGGAAAAGAGTTAGTTAAACCCCTGACTTGGGCGAGAGGGGTATAACCATGAATGCAGCGCTCTATAGCATTAACCATAAAGTGATCAGTTGGATGGTTGTATTATTGATGATGGTTGGAGGGGTTATTTCTTTCACGAGTTTAGGACAACTTGAGCAGCCTGAATTTACCATAAAAACAGCCTTAGTGATTACTAACTATCCGGGGGCAAGCTCGGAACAGGTAGAAGAAGAAGTGACGCTTCCATTAGAAGATGCGATTCAGCAGATGTCACAGATAAAGCACATAACGTCAATCAATAGTGCGGGCTTATCTCAAATCGAAGTAGAAATTAGCGATCAATATGATAAGCATAGTTTACCGCAAGTATGGGATGAATTACGGCGTAAAGTGAACGATACGCAAGGTACGATGCCCACTGGTGTTAGCCCCTCGGTAATTGTTGATGATTTTTCTGATGTTTATGGTTATCTACTCAATCTTACTGGAAAAGATTATAGCTATCGAGAATTGCATAATTTTAGTAATTTATTACGTCGAGAACTGGTATTAATACCTGGGGTAAAAAAAGTTTCCGTTTCGGGTATTCCACAAGAAATAGTCGTAGTAGAAATAAGCCAGCAAAAATTAGCGGCTTTAGGGTTAGAGCCGGATTATATCTACGGGCTATTGCAAACTCAAAATGTGGTTTCCAATGCAGGAAAAATGCTGGTTGGTGATTATCGAATACGAATTCATCCAACAGGGGAATTTGTTGATATTACCGAAATGAAAAATATTTTAGTCAGCCCTGCGGACAGCCAACGGTTAATTTATTTGGGAGATATTGCTAATGTATATCGAACGACCACAGAAGCACCAAGTCAAATTTATCATAACAATGGAGAAAAAGCTTTATCGGTCGGTATTTCTTATTCTTCTGGCGTGAATGTGGTCGATATTTCTCGGGCAATTAGCCAACATCTAGAATCATTATCATCTGAAATTCCAGTCGGAATGCAACTTAATGTCATCTATGATCAAGGATCAATTGTGGATAAATCCGTTAGTGGATTCATCATTAATCTTGCTCAGTCTGTTGCGATTGTGATTCTCGTTTTGTTGGTGTTTATGGGGTTAAAATCCGGGCTTTTGATGGGGGCCGTCTTAACGATTACTATACTTGGGACATTTATTGTCATGAATGTATTTGGTATTCAGTTACAGAACGTTTCACTTGGCGCATTAATTATTGCTCTCGGCATGCTAGTTGATAATGCAATTGTTGTTACTGAAGGTATTATTATTGGTATAAAAAAAGGATTAAGTCGTAGGGAGGCGGCTAGTCGTATTGTTAAACAAAGTCAAGGGCCGCTATTAGGTGCGACCATCATTGCGATTATGGCTTTTGCGCCGATAGGCCTTTCATCAGATGCTACGGGAGAGTTTTGTGCCTCTTTATTCCAAGTATTGCTTATATCATTATCAATCAGTTGGTTGACGGCAATTACAATTACTCCTTTCTTTTGTTATTTACTTTTTAAGGATGGAGATAAAAATAATGCTGAAGAAAACCCTTATAACGGAGTCATTTTTAATATATACGATAAAATATTATCGTCTGCAATGCGTTATCGTTTTTTGAGTTTGATCACCGTTTTCCTGATGCTCATTGCTGCTGTAGTCGGCATGACAAAAGTAAAAAGTGTATTTTTCCCAGCATCTACAACACCTATTTTTATGGTCGATATTTGGATGCCAGAAGGCACTGATATCCTCAGTACTGAGACGTTAGTCAAGCGTATTGAACGCGACTTATTACCTATTTATGATGAACACGGTATAGTGAATATTACCTCGGTGACCGGGCAGGGAGCGCAACGTTTTGCATTAACCTACCAGCCAGAAAAAACGTATGCTGCTTACGCTCAATTACTACTTGAGATGAGAGATTTAGAAAATCTAGCCCAGTTTTTACCTTGGCTAGAGCAATATTTAAGAGATACTTATCCGGAAGCTGAATATCGAGTAAAAAAAATGGAAAATGGCCCATCTCCAGCGGCGAAGATAGAGGCAAGGCTGTATGGGGATGATCCTATAATACTTCGAAAATTAGCAGAGCATGTTAAGGTTATCTTTGATCAAGAATCTGACGCAGATAATATTCGTAATACTTGGAGAAATCAGAGTTTATTTATTCGACCACAAATTGATTTAGCTCGGTCACGTGAAATTGGAATTAGTAAGCAAGATCTAGATACCGCTTTACTACGCAATTTTAATGGTCAACAAATAGGTATTTATCGGGATGGTTCACACCTATTACCGATAATTGCTCGTTCCCCGGCGAATGAACGTAAACAGGCTAATAGTTTAAATGAGTTACAAGTTTGGAGCTCTAAATATCGTGATTTCACACCGATAACCCAACTGATTAGCCATTTTACTAGTGAGTGGGAAAACCCCATCATCATGCGTCGTGATAGAAAGAGAGTGATTACGGTATTAGCTGATCCGGCAACTTATAGCCATGAAACCGCTGATTCATTACTCAAAAAAGTACGTCATAAGGTTGAGGCCTTAGAGTTACCTGCTGGCTATACACTGGAGTGGGGCGGTGAATTTGAAATCTCTTCTGAAGCGCAGCAAGGATTAGCTAGCTCTATCCCCATGGGGTATTTAGCCATGTTTTTGATTACCGTTTTACTGTTTAATTCGCTACGACAGCCGATTGTTATTTGGTTGACCGTACCGCTTGCGGTGATAGGCGTAGCTTTTGGTCTACTAGTATTAGATGCTCCTTTGAGTTTTATGGCAATTATAGGAATGCTGAGTTTAAGTGGGATGATTATCAAAAATAGCATTGTATTGGTTGATCAAATTAACGTGGAATTAAAAGATGGTAAACCGCCTTACCAAGCTGTTTATCAATCAGCGGTGAGTCGGGTTAGGCCTGTTGGGATGGCGGCATTAACGACGATGTTAGGAATGGTTCCTTTACTTTCAGATCCTTTTTTTCAGTCAATGGCGGTAACGATAGTGTTTGGTTTAGGTTTTGCCACGGTGCTTACCTTGGTTGTTTTACCTGTGATTTATACGATTATATATCAGATTAAAGTAGAATATTTTGTCACCAGCTAATCTTTCAATGCATATCGTCGTCCGCGCTGCTTAGCGAGGTTGAGTACGTTCTTGCTTTTCTCTTAACACTAACTTACAACGATGCAAATTGGCTTCAAACCATTTTGCATTGTTGTTTTAGCATACAAGATGGTTGTGGATAATCAACGACGCAAATTGTAATGATTTCAATATGGTATTTTGCTACATTGACCAATCTTTTTGATGACTTAATTTTTGCGATATGAATAACTTTATATTGATAATAAGCTTAATAATAGCGATTGTTTCTCTTGTTGCTTTAATTAGTTTTAAAGCTGAAAAAGACACAGCTAAATCTAAACTAGAAAGTTTACCCCAAGATCTTCAACCAACGCGTCATACAACGTTTGCGGAAAGAAATGCGTTAAAAACTAAATTTAATTTCGAACCTAAAGATACTCAAGTATATGAAATTATTGGTGAAATATCCAAGTCGGTATTGAAGAAAAATGGTTTTGCCACAGAGCAATTTTTCACTATAAATGGATATTTGGTCGATATCCCTTATACCGCTCAGCCATACCTACAACCCGAAGAAAATATTGTTGAAGTGATATATGAAAATGATGAAGCTTGGCTTATTTCATTAAATAACGTTTGGTATATCACAGAGGACGCTACCGAACAGAAAAATCGAGAACTTAATCATAAAAAAATACATAATGCTGAAATAGGTCAATTAAAAGAAAGCAACATCAAAATAACCGGTAAACGTGAAGCCAACGCTTCTGAACATCAGCAATTAAAACCCACTGGCTTGGGTATGGGCAGTATGATCGCAGTACTGCTGAACATGTGCTTATTCTTATTGTTATTCGACTCGCGATATCCTGCTCTGGCAACAGCCACTAGCTTATTTCTCCTTCCTTTGAATTATTGGCTTTTTATTCGAATGCGTCGCGCTCACTCTAAACCTGTGATGGTGACTAAAATGAATGGAAAAATTTATAGTCTAGAAGAGAGTGGCGATGAGCTTCTGGTATATTTTCAGCCGCCTCAATTAACGATGGCTAGCTCATACGCTTACTATGCACCCATTAAATGGAAAAAGGAACTCGAACGAAAAATAGATCATTTTGTTAATTTTGAGGTGTATCCTGAAAGAGAAAAACTAGTTTCTATCGATAAAAATTTATCGCTAGCCGCCGATCAGCCGGAAGCAAGACCGCAAGTTACTCCTCATGTTAGTATGCTAATTGCTATTTTAATCTTCGCTCAAATTGCATTTAATATGGTCGAAAAACCTATTTTTGATGCGAGTTTGCAACAAATTTGGCACGAGAGAAAGATTACCGCTAATGGGGCTTCTGAGTTGTTAGAACAGCATCCCAATATAGGCGAAAAAGTGGTGTTGTCTGGTCATCGGCAATGTTTAAAAACAGAAAAAAACCACTGGGATGGCTTTGATTCTGTTTTATGCCAACGTTTTTATTTACTTGATCACGCGTTACCAACATTGAGTGTGCCAGATAGTGTAGAGGAAACTAAATTAGCATTTATTAACAACTACAATAATGCCAACCTTACTCCAGAATTAAATGCTAATACTTATTATCGCCTGACTATTCTGGCATCACTAAATAAGCAGACCATTAGTGCCAGAAAAGATATTCGAGGTTTAAGTGGTCGATATTTCAAAAAGATGACAGAATTATTTGCTCCTATTTGTGACTACTCGGAGCATTGTCCTCAATTTAAAGAAGAGTTAACTAAACAGTGGCAGAAGTTATTAGCGGATTTACCAAATCCGAGCACTTGTTCGGCTGAGCAATGTTGGCAACAAATGGTATCAGATGAGTATGAAACTGCCTATTTGGTGACTCATAAGCGTGAAACTTATCCGCTAGAACAGGCCATGGCATTAGTTTATAAAGAGATTAGCCAGCAATTGGTTGATAACCACTTGAGTGATCCACTCTCTGAACCAGCAGTGTTGATTCATTTAGCAAGCGCTACCCAGGTTCCTCCTAAGCTTGAAAAATTATATGACCAATTAAATGCCCAATTTAGTATCGATGGGTTGACCACTTTCCGTGAATACCTCAACCAAGTGTCAAATTTTAGCGAGATACAAGGTGTGGTTATTTCTGCAAGAGCCACAGCCGATAGCCTCGAATTGGTGCTAGAAACCGACTTGACCCAACAAGATTTCATGCAGCAGTGGCTGGTGTTAGCATTGTTATTCGTATTGCTAGGCCTCGCTGCTATACACTTTACACGTATGGTTTGGCTAATTGTTTCAACCCCCCAAATGAGGTGAGTAAAACTTAGCTCTCCTTTCTACTGAAAATTGCTGTGGTATCGGTTCTTCCCAATCACCTCATTTTACGATGTGATTGGGAGGGAATGCTGGTGATAGATAGCTAAAAATCCTGCTGATGATCGTCGACCGCCGCTTGGGAATGTGTGATGCAGTGTGTAGCTAAGTGCTGATAACTCTTTTGCATCGTGAGCACAAAATCCTCTGCATCCGTAAAGCCGCTTAACGGTTCACCAATGACAACGTCACAGTTGAAAGGTACCAACATCGCGGTTCCTTTGGGCAGGGAGCGACCTAATCCACGCATCACCACCGGTAACACCGAACGTTGCGGATGATGTTTGACTAAGTGATAAATTCCCTTTTTTAAGCCACTCATAATTTCCGGCTCACCACGACTACCTTCAGGGAAAATAATTAGAATGTCATTTTGTTCTAGCGCGTCATGACAGGCTTGTAGCACGGTATCGCGCTCACTACTTGAAGGCGTTCGACGGATCGGAATGATGCCAATAATATTGAGTGATAACCAAGCGACAAATGGATTAGCCAGAAAATAGTCGGCCGCAGCGACAGGGCGAACTCGATGAATTAAGTGTAACGGAAAAAGAGCCATCAGGACTAAGGTATCCAAATGGCTATTATGGTTCGCTGCGATAATGATCGGGCCTTGGCTCGGTAAATGTTGTCGTTGCAAGACATTTAATCCCAAACCAATAAACACAAGGGGTTTGACGATCAATAAAAAAAACAGCACTTTGAGAAGACGCGCCATACACACCTCAGTAGTAAAGGTAATAAAGATAGTGGAAGAACAACGGCGCGGTAAACATCAAACTATCGATACGATCCAAAATTCCTCCATGTCCTGGGATAAACTGACTTGTGTCTTTAATCCGCAGATCACGTTTCACCGAAGAAACAACCAGATCCCCAATAAAGCCACTCAAAGCAATAATCAGACCCGCCACAAGCCCTTGATTGGCCGTCAATGGGGTTAAATAAGGGGCAACGAAATACGAAGAGAGTGTGACGGTTAACGTGCCGCCAATAAAACCTTGCCACGTTTTATTGGGGCTCACTTTCGGAACGATTTTATGCTTGCCGAAACTTTTCCCCCACACATATTGTGCGACGTCGTTAAATTGTGTCATGACTAATAAAAATAACAGCATACCCACAGTTCCTGCGTCGGGGTTCAAGCTGGGTAAAACCAGCAAGTATGCCATATGACTGATACAAAAAACGGTTAACATCATCGCCCAGTGAATGATGCCAGCAGAGCGGATAAAGCCCTTGGTATCACCAATGAAAACCATAACCATGGGTAGGTAGAGGAAGACATAAACCGGAATAAAAATAATGAACATGCCGTACCAGCCCATTGAGAGCCAGTAATATTGAAACGGAATAGATAAATATGCCCAAAAAATGACTCGGCGATCCGTCATTCGTGTCGGTACGATGGATAGAAATTCCTTGAGTGCCATAAAACTCAAAAAGCCGACGAAAAACAGCGTGTAGTTGAGTGGCAACTGCAACACGATAAAGACAATAGCAACCATCCACCACCAAGAGCGGATGCGCAGTTTCAGCTCAAGATAATCTCGTTCTGGATGGCGACGTGAGAGCCACAAATAACACACGGTGCCTGTGATTAAAGCGGCTAAAATGGCCAACATGACATGCAGTGAGTGCTGCGGAAGATGGAACATAGTCATTCACCTTGTTCGTTAGGCCACGAGAGGCGCGTTGCATGAAATTGGTAGATGTGCTGTAAACGACGTTTGATGGTCACAATTAGGCCAATCAACATCACGGCTAACACCGCATCCATGGTATAGATAAAAAAGGTTGGCACTTCATCAAATAAGGATAAGGCTGCGATAAACAGTAAAGTAAAAGTTAAGAGCGCCATTCGATGTTGTTTGGCCATGGGCCCTTGGAAATCGGCTTCACCACCCATGCTGACGCCTAAAACTCGGATGTATGCGGTTAACACGGCGAGTAAAGCGCAAAGCCAAGCCAGCGTCATACCCATCGCCGAAGCGGTGGCAAATCCCGCACCAATAATGAATAACGGATCGGCAATCCGGTCAGGAACATCATTAAAAAGTTCACCGGCGGGGGTCTTTTTCCCGCCTTCGACGGCCACTATGCCATCAAATAAGTTACACAGTAAGCGCGCCTGAATACATATCGCGGTCAGGATTAACCAAAATGATGCGGGCATCTGACGATATATCATCAATATCAAACACCCCAGTAGCGCAAAAGCAATACTCATCAGTGAAATTTGGTTAGGGGTAATCTGCTTCCGACTTAACCAGATGGCGATGCCCTTGGTGACTTTAAGCTCCCTTACCGCGAGAGGACGACGATTTTTTTCATCAGTGTTGTTGGTATTCATAGAACCTCGTAAAAAATAATCATTGCTATACCCTTCCTACTTGAAGCTGCAGGGGTGTTGGCTACGTTCTTTCACCCCAATCACATAGCCTGTCTATGCTCATGGGGATTCACTCACTTGCCGTCTACCTGCAACTCCAAGTTGTTTGGGTATATACTCTTCTTATTTGAAGATGCAGCGGTGTTGGTTGCAACTCCAACTTGTTTGGGTATAGAAACAGTTAAAGTGATGTATTGGTTTGGGGGTATCGTTACCAGCTACTTGATGAGCCACCGCCGCCAAAACTACCGCCGCCGCCACTAAAGCCACCACCCGAGTTGCTACTCGAACTGCCCGAACTACCCGAACTGCTTGAACGACCTGAACTGTACGAGCCATGGCTTGAACCTCCACCAGAGTTGAACCAACCCTCCGGTATCGCAAGGAAGGCCGCTCCCATAGCGGCACTGATTAGCGCGGTGTATGCCTGATCTTCCAGCCCAATGAAAAAAGAAAATAGAACCATGATCATGGCACCGACAAACATACGGGCAACTAAGCCACGGTCGCCAATAAAAGCGAACACGATCCGGCGTAAAATAATGGCGACTAGGAGCAATGGGCTTAGTAATAGAATGACGAGAAAGATTTTGCCTAAGCTATACCCCTCACTTTTTGTAGAAGGTGGTGGCAAGGCTTCGCCATCAATCAATTGAATCAAGGCATCAACACCGGCATGAATACCGCCGAAGAAATCGCCTTGTTTAAAATGCGGGCTCATGTATTCACGCTGGATTCGCGCAGATGTGGCATCTGGGATCGCGCCTTCAAGGCCATAGCCGACTTCAATTCGGTAACGTCGATCATCTTTAGCGATTAACAGTAACACACCGTCATTTGTTTCTTTACGGCCAATTTTATTTGCTTCGGCTACCGAGAACGAATAACTCTCAATGGTTTGTGGGGCAGTGGTGGGAACGATTAACACCACCAATTGTGCTCCTTTGCGCTTTTCTAATGCCACTAATTGTTGGTCGAGTTGTTCGATTTGCGCCTTGGTCAGCGTGTTCGTTTGGTCGGTAATATGCCGCTTAAGTTGTGGCGGCTCTGTAGCATAAGAAAAGAGCGAAATGGATAGCATAACGATCAAGCTGACGGTTTGAATCCATTGGCGTGTTAACGTTGGGTTAGTTTGTGATAGGCGCATGATGATCACCGAAGTTGACCGTAGGGGAAAGGGAGATTTTCTTTTCATTTTCGACAGTAAAGTTTGGTTTCACTTCATAACCAAAGAGTGCTGCCGTGAGGTTGTTCGGGAAAATACGTATTAAGGTATTATATTGTTGAACCGTTTGAATATAACGATTTCGAGCGACCGTTACGCGGTTTTCTGAGCCTTCAATTTGGGCTTGCAGGTTTTGGAATAAACTATCAGCTTTTAGGTTAGGGTAACGTTCACTGACGACCATCAGGCGTGATAATGCATTGGATAACTCACCTTGAGCTGCTTGAAATTGTTGCAATGCTGCTGGATCATGGAGCGAAGACGCATTGATTTGCATATTACCAACTTTTGCTCGGGCTTGAGTCACTTCAATTAATATTTTCTCTTCATGTGCCATATAGCCTTTCGTCGCATTGACCAAGTTCGGAACTAAGTCTGCTCGACGTTGATATTGGTTGATCACTTCAGACCATGCTGCGGTTACCGCTTCGTCTTGACGTTGAATATCATTGTAACCACAACCCGATAAGTTTATCGATGTTAACAGCACTAAGAAGATGTATAAATATTTCACAAGTGTTCCTATTTTTGTTTTATTGTAGATGAACGGAATAATCAATTTTGGCGGATTTTTATACAGCTAATTAACTTGACGTCGCAGATCGGTGCAATTTGTTTGGGTATAACACCGCTACTGTTTCAAGTAAGGAGAGTCTAAATTGCACAAATAAACCAATGTGTGTGTTGCCTGTATAGGAGCCTATTCATTCGCCCGCAATCTAGCAGATGATGAAAACTTATTCAACAAGTTGAATTTTACTTACCACCATCAGCAGATTTTGTTGCATCATTGAGTTCATTCGCCGGGTGGTAACTGGTGGGAGTGGTGGACTGACTCACTTGCCGCCGACCTGCAACTCCAAGTTGTTTGGGTATGGATGGCTGTATTAATAAAAAAATAATTTAAGGTTACGATTTTATGAAAAGTTATGTCTACCTTATCATCTTAACACTGTGCTTTAGTATAGCTCGAGCCAGTGATGAAAATGTTGGAGATTTAATTGTATTATCATATAAAGAAACTCAAGATGAGAAAATAAAAGATTTCCAAGGTGATGGTTTTCTCATTTCTTTCCAGAAAGAGAGTATCGTCAAACAAGCGGGCCTCAATGATGGTATTCTTAACGCATTCATAACAATCGCTGGTAAGCGACGTTTATTATTTGAACAAAAAGATTTTAATCCATATGGACAAGATGTGTTTGTTTTTTCTTGTAAAACATCAGACAGTAATTTGAGGATTTTTATTCAGACAAGATATGCAAGCTCAGATAATACCACTCCTTGGTTTATTCAGTTTACTCCATATGTTTTTATTCTTGAATATGGCAAGGTAAAAAGAGATTATAATTTCGAGAATAAATATTTCTATGGTGGTGATT